>PBMI01000038.1 GCA_002722545.1 Opitutia bacterium
CCCACCAGCAAGAGGAAAACCTACCAATTCTTTAGGAGTTCGTCCCAGTAACTGTCCAAGCTTTCACCATCCGAAAAGGATTTGGTTACAAAGGCTTCGGGACTTTGGGCATCATGGTAAAAAAAGACGATTTTGTTTTGCGCCTGGTCCTTCTTGAACAGATAAACTTGACTCTTGTTCACGCACACGGGATTTCCTTTCTCGTCGACACCTGCCTTGATTACTTTGAGTTTGGCTCCTGACTTTTCAAAAATTGCTCCAATGAAAAGTGAACTTGCCAACACGAAGAATAATCCAACTACCAATCTTTTGCTTATATTCATTTCAATTTTTCCTCCATCCGTTTATAATTTATAAAAGTACCTAACAACAAAAGATATGGTTAAATGGCAAAGAGATTTCTTCATCCGAAAGTTTTTTTTCTTTCCATATGTTTTTTTTGCGTTTCCAATCCAATGATCTCGCCCGTTTAGCCACCCACCTGATCTTACTTAAATGAAAACATACTTTTGTTCACTTTCGCTTTCACTCCTCGCGACATTAACCGCACTGGCTCAGCCTAGTCTGGGTGATTGGGCAAACCGTCACCGGCAGGCAGACAACCTCACCAAGCTAGGGCAATTCGAAGAAGCCATCAAGCAATACGATTACGTATTGAAAGGCCGATTGCCTTTTCAGGGAAAAAAACATCGTGACATAGGAGCCACTTACAACAACACAGGGGTCGCTTATTTTTTTCTAGGCGAAACCGAAAAAGCCGAAAAAGCCTATGAACAAGCCTTGGAGTCCCTTTTGCCCTCCTTGGGAGCTAGGCATACCGACGTTTTGACCGTGCAGGCAAACCTAGCCTTCGTCGAGGAATCCAAGAATAATTTCAAGAAAGCGCAAAAAGTCTTTGAACTTTGCATCCAATCCAAATTGCCTTTGATCGGCTCCAAGCACCAGGATATCGCGGATTGCAGGGAAGGACTGGCTTTGGCGTTGGAAGGTCAGGAAAAGCATGAAGAAGCTTTGGAGCAAATGAAACTGGCTCTTGAAATTCGACAAGAGAAGTTTGGAGATACCCATACGGATGTCGGAGCTTCGTATGCGGGATTGGCTCTCATTCTTCTCAATCAAGAAAAATTCGACAATGCAGACAAAATGGACACGAAGGCCAGAAAGATTCTTTCCGCAACGAAAGGACTGTACAGGCCGAATAAAAATCCGGTTTCCAAGTTCCGCCCTCCTCCCGCTGAAATCCTAAAGGCAAAGAATAAATCCCTCCGACTGCCTTGATCTTCAAAGATGTAAAGTCGAGCCTTTCCTCCGTAGGAAAGGAGGAAGTGAAAACGCTCGTTTCATGGATAAGAACACGGGAAGATTTGGCTCTTTGGTCTGGCAATACCTTCTTCAAAGGATTTTCGGCAGGTAAAATGCAATTGCACCTCCAACGGACCGACATCAATTCATTCGCCTATCTGGACAAGCGGAAAAATCTGCTATGCTATGCCGACATCGCAAGAAAGGAAAAAAAAACAGGCGTTCTTTGCCGCGTAATCGTCCACCCCGAACACAGGCGTCGGGGAGTAGGCAAGGCTTTTTGCAGAGATTTGCTCGTTTGGGCAAAACAATACGGAAATTATTCGAGAATCCACCTTAATACTTTCGGGCACAACAAGGCAGCCCTCGCCTGCTACACTGCGTTGGGTTTCAAAACGGTTTCAGTCGAGACGAAATGTCGAAGGGTGAACGGTGAGTTGCAAGACTTGGTCGTTATGGCGGCAAACCTGTAAAAGTTTAACCCTTAGGCGTGAGCAGAGCAAAAACTAGTGGAGGGTTAGTCCTCTTTGAGAATACGAAAGCAAACGGAACGCAAATGCTCGTAGCTCATCCCGGAGGACCTTTTTTCGCGAATAAGGACGAAGGTTGGTGGAGTATTCCCAAAGGAGAACCGGAACAGGAGGAGGAAATCTTCGATGCAGCCCTCAGGGAGTTCGAGGAAGAGACGGGTTTGAAACCCAAAGGCCCCTACCTTGAGCTTGGCAATATTTTGCAAAAAAACGGGAAGCGGGTCTACGCATGGGCATTTGAAGGGGCTTGGCCGGAAGGGAAAATTCCGGAATGCAACGAAATCACTATGGAATTCCCCAAAGGGTCAGGCAAAAGCTGGACTTTTCCGGAGATTGACCGAGCTCTGATGTTGCCCCCCGCCCAAGCCCGAGCCAAATTAAGGAAAGAACAGACACCCTTCATCGACCGTCTCCTCGAGAGACTTGAGCGAAATAGCATGGCAAGCAAAGGTTGAAAAGAATCCAAAGACAGGCTATGATCCTCCTTATGTCAGAAACGGATTTACATCAAAAATCGCCCTACCGGGCGCAAGTACTCTTTGTCGGCCTTATTCTAATTGTAGGGTTTTCGCGGCATCTTCCCCTCTCTCATCCCGAGTGGCTCAATTTCTCTCCAGTACTTTCCATCTTTCTGATATCAGGAGCCATGATGCGGGGAGCTTGGTCATGGGTCGCCCCAGTCTGCGCAGTCTTCGTTACCGACTTGATGATCAACCCTTCCTATGGCGTCAACTTGCTTGAACCTTTCATGATCGCTACTTACTTAGCCTATCTCATCGTTTTTCTTTTTGGAAAATCACTTTTCAAAACCAAAAGCCTTCTGCGTTTGGTCGGAGGAGGAATAGCGGGAGCTCTTGTTTTTCATTTAATTACTTGTGCTTTTGCATGGTGGAGCAACCCAGCTTACGCCAAAACTCTCAATGGATTGATTCAGGCTCTTACCGTCGGTCAACCAGGCTTTCCTCCCGCCTACCTTTTCCTCAAGAATACCTTGATTGGTTCGATTCTATTCACTTCCACAATCGGATGGGTCGCTCTTCGCATGCAAGTACCGGTTTTGCCCACCGCTGCGAAAGCAAGCTCCGGCCGAGCTACTTGATTCTCTAAGAACCTTTCGTCAGTGAGATTCGTTGGCGGCGAACCTCGAACAAGCAAATTCCCGTAGCCACCGAAACATTCAGGCAATCCACCTTGCCGGTCATCGGGACGTTGACCAATAAATCGCAATTGTCCGCCGTTAGACGTCTTAGACCAGATCCTTCCGCACCCACGACCAATCCCAATGGCCCACTCAGATCAGCCTCAAAAACCGACTCGCTAGCCTGATCGCTCGTTCCTGCCAACCTCACCCCGATCTCACTCAACTTCCCCATGAATCGAGAGAGATTGCGGGCACGGGCCAAAGCAAGGGACTCGGCTGCACCCGCCGCCACATGACGAACAACTTCAGTTAGTCCCGCAGACCGGTCGGATGGCATGACTACAAGATCAACCCCTGCTCCATCTGCGGAACGCAAGCAAGCCCCCAAGTTTCGAGGATCCTGGACCTGATCAAGAATAAGGACAAAAGGATCCTCATCGCGAGAATCAATGAATTCTATAGCTTCGACTTCATCCAGGGTCGAGATAGAGGCCTGCGGGTTCGCGTGCGTCCTTCGACCCAAGGATTTTGAATAGCGACGTGCCATAAATAAAACTCAGACTCTTTCCAGGGTATAACCCGGTAACATTTTAATCATGAAAATCAGCGCCTTGACCGGTCGCCTTGACATAACCTTGCCGGATGCAGAAGTCACCAAACCTTTCTCCCCCCGCGCGGTTACCCGCATAATCCTCAAGCACCGGCTTGAGTTCAGATACGATTTCATCATGCGTAATAGCCTGTTTGTAGAGCTTGTTCAAACGCATGCCATCAAGACCAGCTCCGAGGTATAGGTTGTATTTCCCCGGTGCTTTCCCGACCAAGCCGATTTCCCCAAGGAAGGGGCGACCGCATCCGTTTGGGCACCCCGTGGAGCGGATGGCAATCGAGTCATCGCTTAACCCCAGGCCAATCAAGATTTCGTCGAGCTCATCCATCAGCGTGGGAAGATACCTCTCGCTTTCAGCCATCGCCAAACTGCAAGTGGGCATAGCCGTACAAGCAATTGAATTAAGACGCAAGGCAGACAATTCTGTCGGATTGCGTACGCCGTTCTTACGGAAAATACTCTCGAGCTTTTCTTTGTCTCTCCCTGAGATACGGGCAATCACGAGATTTTGGTTGGCCGTCAATCTAAACTCGCACGGGATTTCCTCCGCGATTTCCCGGACTGCCTTTTTTTCCGAGGAATTCCCGAAATCTTTCAGGCGACCACCCTCCACAAAAAGACCATAAGCCCATTTTCCATCCGCATCCTCGGACCAACCATATCGATCGGTGGTGGATTCAAAAGAAAAGTCCCTCGCCTCTTCCAAGTTCCAGCCAAGCCGGGCATGCAGTTCATCCTTAAACCAATTCACCCCACGGTTTTCGATCGTATACTTTAGGCGGGCCTGCCTGCGGTCACTCCGGTCTCCGTAATCACGTTGAATCTTAACCACCTCCTCGGCAACCTGAACTGCTTGTTCGGGCAAACAAAAACCTATCACGTCGGCCAAACGCGGGAAGGTAGTGATCTTTCCGTGAGTCATCCCCAAGCCACCACCTACCAAAACATTATAGCCAATGATCTCTCCCTCTTCCACGATCCCGACATATCCCAGGCAATTGGAAAAAACATCTACATCGTTGCGTGGAGGCAAGGCAACGGCGATCTTGAATTTTCGAGGGAGGTAAGTCTTTCCGTAAATCGGCTCAATGATCTCCTCACCCACTGCTGTTTTTTCACCATCCAACCAAATCTCCGCGTAAGCTGTGGTTCGGGGCGTAAGGTGATCGTGGATCTCCTTGGCCAAAGCCAACGCTTCTCCATGTAAACTCGATTCAAAAGGGTTCGATGGGCTCATGACGTTGCGATTAACATCTCCGCATGCCGCCAAAGTATCAAGCAAAGTGTCGTTGATTTCCTTCATTGTCTGCTTGAGATTGCCCTTGAGTACCCCGTGCAATTGGAACGCCTGTCTAGTGGTAAGCTTGAGGGTACCATCGGCAAATTCGCCCGACAGTCGGTTGATACCAATCCATTGAGCAGGTGTACAGACACCACCGGGCACGCGAACGCGGATCATGAAAGAAAAAGCTTTCTCCTTCTTCTCCTTGAGTAAAGCCCTGCGCTCATCGCGGTTATCTTGCAGGTAAGTACCGTGAAACTTTGTGAGTTGGGCGTCATTTGCCGAGATAGAACCCGTTGAATCATCAGCAAGACCTTCAACTATGGTTCCACGCAAATAATCACTTTCCTCCTTTATACTTTCGTTCTTGGAAAGCTTCTTTGGTATTTCAGAATCTGATTGAGATGTCATGTTGGGCAAAAAAGTAATTCTATATGGAGAATGTAAAAGCCAAAGCAGATTCCTTCTCGGCCTTGCTTACGAGATCCCGCAAGTAATCCAACCCCTCACCTCGCTCGATCACTTCTTCCCAATCGCTGCCTTTTTTGGCCAAACGAAGGGCATGGAGATAAGGCATAATCATCTCGCGAAGTACATCCGATCGATTGACATGAGGAGGAAACTCGCCCACTAACTCATCCAGCAAGGCCGAATCATCTTTTTTCAAAAGAAATGAAATCACTTTCGAGGGACCGGAACCAGCATGGCTTGGCATTGGATATGATTGAATTCCTGACATAAATATCACCATACTATGGTATAATATAGCCATGTCAACAGGAACGCAAATGGCGGAATCAAATCGCCCGGACCAACAGGATGCCTTATAAACAATAAATTTTTGGATTCTAGTTACTCACTCGTCCACATTCATCCAACCGCAAAGAAGGCTTGAAAGAAAGCTGATCATTTTGATTGGACCAAAGATTATTTTGGTCAACCTCTGCGGCATAGGCGATCATGGATGCGTTGTCTCCGGTATGACGCATTTCAGCTGCAAGAAAATCAACGCCTTCGTCATTCGAAAGTTCTTCGAGTTTTGATCGAAGCACCTTGTTGTTGGCAACACCTCCGGAAAGCCCAAAACTTTTGAATTGCTCGGTACGCAAGACCTGACGACTTTTGTTCACCAAATGATCGATTGCGGCCGATTGATAAGAAGCGCATAGATCCGCATAACGATTTTCGATTTCTTCCTCCTCCATTTTTTGAAGAGTATAGAGCAGGCTTGTTTTGAGACCCGAGAAACTAAATTTCATTTCGTTCCTAGCAGGGAATGCACGGGGAAAAGGAAAGGCTCGGTCGTCCCCTCCCCTTGCCTTTCTCTCAAGCTCCGCACCACCAGGATAAGCAATGCCCAAAAGCTTTCCTCCCTTGTCCAAAGCCTCACCGACGGCATCGTCGACAGTCTTGGCCAAAACCTCGATTTCTCTTTCATTGTCCATGCGGAACAAAAGGGTGTTTCCACCCGAGACAAGCAATCCTAAGTGAGGAAGGAGATCTTCCCACCTTCGATCATCCGTGAGGTCCAGCCCCATAAAGGGCGAAAAAGCATGCCCACGCAAATGATTTACGCCTTGAACCGGAATTCCCCAAAGCAAACCAAGAGTCTTGGCCACCGACAAACCAATTCCAAGACAACCAATCAAACCCGGCCCACAGGTAACGGCAATTCTGGAAACCCTCCCCGGCATTTCGTACTTCCTTCTCACCAAATCCAAAAGAGGGGTAAAGTTGGCCAAATGCTCGCTTACGGCCAAGTCCGGTACCACCCCCCCATAATCCGCATGACTTTTGATCTGACTGCGTACCCACTCGCCCAAAAAACCTTGAGCGGGATCAAAAAGAGAAAGAGCGGATTCGTCGCAAGAACTTTCGATTCCCAAAATCATAGAACCCTTGTTTTATTGACCGGTGACATTGGAATCCCCTGTCAAAAGATCGAACGCTTTGGATTTTTGCAGATCGGAAATCTTAGAAAAACCAAAAAGTTCCTCGAACTCCTTACTAGTCAAGCTCGGATCTCCGTATCGTTGCATTCGAAGCTTACTTTCATTTGCATCACTGCAGGGAACCAGCACGTCGGGCCCGATACCTTGCTCGTGTATAGTAGAACCGTCCGGAAGAAAATACATGGCCGTCGTCAGCCGAAGACCCGATCCGTCGCTTAGGGGAAAGATTGTTTGAACGGAGCCTTTTCCATAGGATTTTTCTCCCACCAAACGGGCTCGCCCGAGCACCGAGAAAGCACCGGCAACAATCTCCGACGCACTTGCGCTGCCCTCGTTCAACAACACTACGAGAGGCTCTGGAAACAACTTTCTCGAAGTAGATCGGAAATCTCTTAAATTCACCCCTTCCCGTCCTTTCACGGACACAATTAGGCGATCCTTTTCCAAAAAGAGGTCCGACACCTCGATAGCGGCCGAAAGCAAACCTCCAGAATTGTCCCTAAGGTCCAAAACCAAACGCTTCATTCCCTGGTCTCTCAAAACAATCAAGGCGTCTTGAACTTCCCGAGCGGTTCGCTCGGTAAATTGAATAAGGTGCAAATAACCCGTACCCTTTTCATCGACGGACATATTTTCCACGGATGAAATTTCAATTTCATCGCGTGGAACGCGGACGGTCCTTTTCTTTTCGTCGTAAGCAAGAATAAGAAGATCCACAAAAGTACCCTTCTCTCCTTTGACCTTGGAACTGATCTCATCAAGTTTCAAGCCCTCAACGGTTTCTCCATCTACCTCCAAGATAAACTCACCCACTTTCAATCCAGCCTTTTCCGCAGGCCCTCCCGGGAAGACCTTTGTCAGTAAAACTCCTTTCTCCACATTGCGGATCATTACACCAACGCCCAAGTAACGCCTGTGAGTGTCATCTTGAAAAGCTTTGTACTGCACAGGAGGGTAATAACTGGAGTGTCGATCCAGACCGGTCACCATTCCGCCAATTGCACGATCGGCGAGCTTGCCGAAGCCCGATTCATTCTCGTCGACATATTTGGAATGAGTCAATCGTAGGGATTCCTCGATCCGGCTCATCGCCCCCCAATAAGCGGGGTCAAACAAAGATCTCAGCTCGGGAGCAACCGCTATCATGGCCAACCCAAAGCCAATCACGCCTGAAACTAACAATGCGATTACTTGGTACCAGGATACCTTCGACTTGACTACTCTCTTGAGTTTCACCGATAAGGGCTTATCCAACCCTATTGACGATGCCAACGACAAACCTCACCCAACTTGTTCTCGAATCCTTCGCAAAGCGCTTGGGAAAGCGAACCGTCTTGCCTTTTGACGAGTATGTTGATTTTGCTCTTTACGAAGAGCAAATCGGCTACTACTCAACCTCCAAAAACCGGGTCGGCCGATCGGAGCAAACCGACTTCTTCACTTCTTCCTCGTTTGGCGATCTTTGGGGAGACTTGATTGTGGATGCCTGCGTTGATATTTTGGATGGTGAAATCCTTCACGACTATACCTTTGTAGAAATTGCGGCCGAGCCAGAAAAATTCGTCTTGAGTGGCAACGATCATCCTTTTGGAAAAACGCAAGTTATAAGATTGGGGGACCCATGTCAGATTCCATCTCCTGCAGTGGTCTATTCGAACGAGTGGCTGGACGCCCAAGTATTCAAACGTTTCCGCTTCGATCCTCAGAATAAAGAATGGATGGAAATGGGAGTTAAACTTGAAAATGGTTTATTCCTAGAAGATGCCATGGATTCGGTTTCGTCGCAAGCTCACAGTTTCCCTACCGAATACGCTAACCCCTATGAGCTAGACTGGCCGTCTGGATCAATCAAAGCGCTTGAGAGCATGTGTAGTAAAAATTGGAGCGGGCTTTTCCTTACTTTCGACTATGGCCTTGATCAAGAAACCTTGCTCAAGGAGCGCCCACAGGGAACGGCTCGATCATACTTTCGTCACGAAATGGGTACCGATCTTCTCTCCAACGTTGGCGAACAAGATATCACCTGCCATCTTTGCTGGGATGAATTAATCGGGATACTGGACAAAACCCACTTCAATCCTTCCGAACTTGTAAGTCAGGAATCATTTTTCATGCATCATGCAAGTCGTAAAATTCAGGAAATTTTATCGCAATCCGCGGCTTTACCTACCTCCAAGGCCCAAGCCCTCAAGGAACTTATCCACCCTCTTCATATGGGAAACAAGTTTCAGGCTCTTTGGGGCATTCGCTAGGATTAACGATAAACCTTAACTCAATGAATTTAGGGCAGGCTGGGACCCAATCGGTCTGTCGGATCAAAAGGACGCCCAATTTCGAATATTCTACGAATCGCATCCTCACCGTAGGCGATCTCAAAAAGAACGAACTCGTCGATACTGCCCCGAAGAGCAATGCCATTATGATCCGGCATATCGAAAGAATGACCGAGGAGAGACTTCTCAAAAGTAAGAGGAACCATATCGTTCATTTTCTCATGGCTGAAGGAACGACCATTGACGTAATGTCTGATCATCTTCGATTCGGAATCCAGAGTAGTAGCCACGTGAGTCCACCTTCCAACGCGTTCTTTTCCAAAAGCTACGGCCGATTCGTAAAGTTCGAATCCCGTGGCAGATTTCACCCTGAGAGCAAGTTGACCCTGTTTGTTGATCGACCAGCAAGTAGCGCCCAAAGAAAAAGGCTCCGCATGAATGATCGGGGCGAGAGTCGAAGGCAAGGCATCAATCTTGATCCAAGCCGCCAAGGTTGCAGAGAGCAAATGCTGCGGCAGATTAAGACGAACCAGGTCATTGTCTCGCTTGAAAGCCAAAGCTCCTTTGCCAGCCCAACGCCCCTCTTCCCACTTGCAACCGATGACTGCACCGTTGTTGGGTGACTTCTTGACCATGGTATCGTCTCTCAACAAGCGGGACCAAGGACTATGGTTGTCGAAACTGAAATAAAGCCGGGTGTTCGGATTCTGTGCGATTTCCTGACTTAAATCCACCCACGCAGCATGCCTGCGCTGAGATTCTTCCATAGAACGATAAGCCAACTCCGCCTTGCCCATGAACGGTTCGGTTGGCATCTCCACCCATCTTGGATGACCGTATGGATCGATAAAAATGGATTCTCCTCCGGAGATTTCGCGGGATATATCTTCTTCGTCATCCGTTTGACCCTCGTAAAGAACCTTTCCTTGATAGACAAATACCTCCGTTGATCCGCCCTCGTGCACATGCAAACCGAATTCAGTCCCGAGATCGATTATCTTCCCGTTTGGAACCTCGATGCCAAAACCAGAGGCTACTTCCGGCACGCTTGCTCTCAACTTGCCAATGGAAAGAGCTCCACCATTGGGGTTGATAATCTCGAATTCAACCGGACCTTCCAAAACGACAATCGAACCCTGAAGGAATTCAATTTGGGCCAAACCGCTCTCCAGTTTGAGCATACAAGGTTCCAAGGTTTTGCCGGAGTCAGGCCGAATCGAAGAGTCTTCCGCCCACTCGACGCCGACGGTTTTGGTCAAAACGGCAACCGTATCAACGATCACGCTTTCATTGTTCTTCTCGGAGACGGCCGAAGCTATATCTTCAAGTTCGTCTACTTTTTCTTGGTCCACAAAAGCGCGCGGAAGATAAAAACCTGCAATGAGCAAAGCCGCAATGACGAGGACGGGACGGACAAATTTGATTATTTTGTCGACTGAAGAAGATTCCGAGACTTCTTCGATTTCGTCACTAAGTCGTTCTTCTGCGTAATGAGCCAAGCTCGCCGACATGTCCATGAAGTAGACGTAGGTCCTCCTTGCTTCCTCTGATTCGGCCATCCAGCCTTCAAGTTTGGATTTTTTGGAAGGAGAAAGGTTGTTTTCAACCAAACCGTCCAACAACTCGTGAAGTTCCAGGATTTCTTCGTCCGACAAACTCATCTCGCCTGCTCCGCTGAAATCTCAAAGGAGACGCAATCGAAAAGCGCCTTGCGAATACGGGTAAGAGCTTTGTAAGCCCCTTGTATTGTCCTGCCGCAAGCCTGAGCGGCGGCTGTAACGTTTTTCCCCGACTCATACCTCGTTAAAATCATTCTTCGGTCCCGGTCATTGAGTTTCGCAAGGCAACGAGTGAGAGCACCGTGCCTATGATCGAGTTCCTCTTCCATTTCTCCTCGGGTTTGCGAAATAACGTCAACGACTTCTTGATTGAATACCACTTTGGCAGTTGCGAATTTTTTGCGAGCTGCCCGAACCTTCCAATAAGCAATTTGGCAAGCCCAAGAATAAAAATTCGTCCCAATCTCAAAATCCTTGAATTTTTCACAAATCGTCAGACTCGCTTCTTGAAGAATGTCTTCGGCATCACTACGGGATGGTACAAGAGTATGTATGTAGGCAAAAATCCTCCGTTGATAAGTCATCATCAACTGGACAAGCTCGGAAGAACGGTCTGCGGAAGTTGATTCCATGTAGTGAATTCCAATCAAGCGGCATGCTTGATCTTAGCGGGCAAGGACTTTTTCTTCTTATCTTTTTTCTCGAATTTCTCGAATTTGTCGAGCCCTCTGCGACTCACTTCCTTCAATGCTTTATCGAGACTTTTGGACGCAAGCTTTACGGTCTTGGACTTGGCCCGGACATTTTTACCTTCCGACAACTCAGTCATCCGGTAATAAATGGTCCCACCTGGCGACTGCGTAAGACGGGAAGTAAGTTGTATGTGTTGCTTTCTGCGACGTTTGATCCGCTTCACGCTGTTGGGCGGATGGTTTTCGGTACCAACGCTGTCATCCCTTGCCAACTCACCATCGGCTTCGGCAAGCAATCGCTCCATGGTAGTCTCGTCAAGATACTTGTGCCCCAAATCATTGCAGGCAAAATCATCATCATAACTGACTTCCTCATGGGGGTCGTCCACGGTCATTATTTTGTGAGCTGGTCCGAGAACCCCTTTGAAATCTTTCCAAAACCATTGTACGGCTTTGTGAACGGCCTTTTTGCGGCTGTTGCCATAAATTGACTTCTTTGCGATGAAAGTCCTGTTTGGACCCAACCTTGCCTCAATGAGGTATTTGTTATCGTAAATAAGGCGGAAGTAATCTTCGTACGAAATGTTAAGGCTGATTTCGTACTTTAGGAAATCATTGATTTTCATCATGGCAGGTTCTCCTTTCGGGCGTTAATGGATTGAAACAAGTTACGATAGCAAATAGCCCACCTCCATACCCTTAGGACAAACAAAGTTACCAACCCCAGGGCAGAAGTACTCTTAACTCATGACATACAGAACATTAAGGAATAATAATTATTCTGAAAGAAGTGCTTGGATTTCCTTTTTCAAGCGACTTCCGATATTCGGAGAGAATCCAACATGCACATGGCGAACTTTACCTTGCTTGTCGATAATCACGGTTTGAGGAATACCTTCTACTTTAAAGCTTTTGCCCGCAACTGCCTTGGGATCAAGCGCGACGGTTAAGCTTTCCCATTTCTTTTGCTTGAGGAATTTCTTGATTTGCTTGGACTTTTCGCCTTGGTTGATAGTTACGAGCACAACTTGGTTTTTGGGGAAGGAGGAAGTCACCTTCATCAATTCCGGCAAGGCCCGAACGCAGGGTCCACACCAAGTGGCCCAGAAGTCCAAAACAACCACTTTTCCCTTGTGTTCGGACAAGTCGAATTTCGCACCATCCAGTAGAGTTGTCTTGACCGATGGTGCTGGCAAACCAACCAAAGAATCAGAGTTTCTCTCAGGAGTGGGAGCCTCAGTGCTTCCAAATTCGGCAATACCGGCCATCTCGGCAAATTCATCCATGTCAGAGGAAAGGACCTCCACTTTCACCATGACGTTTTTTTCCAACGCCTGAGTCTTGATCCGATTGAGAATGGCGGGAGCCTGCCCCTCTTGAGATGCAGCTAATTGCGCCATCCCAAGACCTCCTTGAGCAACGGTCCATAACCCGAGGGCGGATTGCGCATCCACGCAGTTCACGCAAACCTCCAACCCTAGTTTTTCTTCGCGAAAGCTGACTGAGATCCCTAGTTCCCGGATTCCTTTAACCGCGTTTGCAAGTCCTGCCATGAGTGGGTTTTGTTGGTCGAAATTCATTCCTGGTTGGGTCCAAACCGAGGGAGGCACCTTCATCGCAAAAGTTACCTGCCTGTCTTTTGCCAAAACGTTCAAACAAGCAAATGACGGATCCAACTTGCCCTTCTTGTCGTAGGCCATGACTTGGGCGGGAAGCCCCAAAGCCAAAACCGAACCCTTTTCCCCCGTGCTCATGGAGATCAACATATCGGAATCGACGTTCGGTTCATCCAAAAGCTCTTTCGGCAAGGTCAGGTAAGTCTTCCCGCCCTGAGTCTTGCGTGTCGACTCGACCTTCTTTCTTGCTTCGGGGCCTTCTTCTTCCTCAAGGCTATCCATCATGAGCTTCATTACGGCATCGAAATTAATTTTGCCCTTTGCCTTGACAACGACAACGAACCCCACTTCCGAGCCCATCTTGGGCTCGCGACCTTGGGCCTGAGCAGCCATGATCTTGTCAAACCCGCTGGCCGAGATTTCGATGCTTTCCAAGTCATCGATCTTGAGTCCGGTGAGCTTGGTAAACTCTTTGAAATCCTCATCCTCGCCAGCTTGATCCATAAGCATCTGGGCTTGTGGGAATTTTTTCTCCAAAAGCTTCATGAAGCCACTGTCGCGGATTGAGGTGATATCAACTCGAAAAGAAAAATCCTCGGAGGGCTTACCGGACAAAACGACAAATGGGCTCAGACACAGAAGAAGGAGAGTGGGAAAGTAACGCGATTTCATGATTTAGTTGGTTGTTTGTTTCTGGAAACTTTTAGACGAAGGAAAGGAAATGCAGGCAGATGTCAACCCAAGTACCTGTAAACGTTGGTTTCGCGAGTTTCGAAGCCAAGAGACTGGTACAGCTTGTTGGCGGCTTCCCTGGATGGGCGGGAGGTCAAATCGACGGCCTTGGCGCCAAGCGTCTCGGCCTGTTCCATGGCGTGACGCATGAGACTCTTCCCCACACCCTTGCCACGGGCCGCGTCATCCACCACGACATCCTCAACCCAAGCTTTCGTTCCGGTAGGGATAGGAAAGACAACCAAGCTGAGCATGCCATGGATATGGTCACCCTCCTTGGCCAAATAGAGACGGGTACAATCCGAAGAAACAAGCGTCCGCAAACGGTCGAGCGTAATCACTTGAGCCGAGGAAGACAATTGGGGCAACAAATGGTTGACGGAGGAAAGAGTTTCCTCGTCCGCTTGGATCAGTTCTGAGATTTCCATCATTGTAAAATTCGATTCAAAAAAATTGGCATGAAATTTCAATCTATCAAAGATTCGCATGAAAAGGCTATTACAAAAGGATTGGCAAAACGGAATACCCAGAGGAGGTGTCCAAGATTACTCGCTGGCAGAGCAATAAATCCACGCTTGGGTCCCCGAGCGCATCGTTGCCAGGGTTCTCCGGTAGTCATCGACCTCGTATTCGTCCGCTTTTTTAAGCTCGGCTTGGGTAATCTCAAAGACCATGCCTGCCACGACGTCCTCGGGTTTATCTGTCTGAACAAGAATGGGGTGCATGGCGGTGCCACTCTTCTCGATCACCGCTTGATCCTTGATCTTGAGTGTTTCGACCTTGTACCCGGGCAATTCCTCCTTCGTACCGGCAAGAATCCTTCCGAAAAGGGATTCCTGAACTTGAGGCAGTTGCAAGGTTCCGTATGAAAACAGTTTCTCCAAGTCTTGGTCCGATCAAATATTTTTAGGTAAATTCGGTGGGGATCGTCTGTTTCGATGACCAAGAAGCTTACTCGACCTTCAGACCGATGCTTTGCGAATGACTGTTGAACTCGGGAGCGTACATGCACTGCACGTTGGTCATGCCGGTCTGATACTCCCCGCGGTGCTGAACCCGGACGGAATATTCGAAGACATAGGTTCCCTTGGGCAGGTAATCCAAGTAGAAGTGCGAGGCCGTGTCCCGGGTGGACTCGTAATAACCAAGTCCGTCCTGATACTTGTAACGAGAAAGGACGTTGACCGGTTCGGTCCCGCTTCCGCGGTGATCCTTCATATGAACGTACTCCATGTCCCGGTCGGTACGCAGCTCGATCCGGACGACCAATTCGTCCCCCACCGCAACCGGTCCGCGGACCGGTGAGATGACAGGACCCTTCTTGGTGTATTCCTTGACGTAGAGAGCCTTCTTGATCTTCAAGGGGGTGCCCTCGTGAGGAGTGATCTTAGAGATATCCTCCATGTACTGCCAGTGCACGCTTCCCCCGGCTACGCCCTCGTCCACCTTGGTCACGGTCACCTTTCCAAAGTCCGGCTTGATCTCGGGACCAACGAAACGCTTCTCATAGAATCCGGTCCCGGCCTCGACGTCCTCGGGCTTGATCGGCCCCATGTCGGCAAGGGATACCTTGACCAGTTCGTCGGAGGCAAGCAGGTCGCTCCCCCGCAGAACGAGGGCATACACCGCATCTGCAGTCGCCTTGGTGGTCTTCCAGTCCTGAGTCTGCTTCTGCTTGAGCAACCAAACCTTGCAGTCCTCGACCGATTTCTGGTCGTTCATGACCTCGTCGAATGCCTCGATCATAACGGCTTGAGTTTCGATCGGAGCGCGGTGCCACCACCAGGACAATTCCTCGTCCCTCCAGAACATACCCATTTCCTCGTCGCTGACCGAACGCTCCTTGAGCGAGCGCATGATTGCTTTGGGGGTATCTTTGTCCTTGCCGAAGCGCTGGAGCGCGAGGGCCACGTGCCCCTGCGACTGGCGGTTGCCCAGTTCAAGCCAATACTTCTTGGCCTGTCCAAAATAGTAGTCCACGGCCTCCTGGGCATTGGGGTTGATCTTCTGTTGCTTGAGGAAGAAACTGCGACCGTAAAGATAGAGGGCAATGGTGGAGGACATGTGATTATCCTCCTTCTTCCCGTGCTTTAGAACGTTGCGGTAGGACTTGTTGATCCAGTTGTCCAAATGGTTCAACGACTTGATGGCCAGGGAAGGATCGATATCCACCCCTAGGTGTCCTAACCGGCCGAATCCCGTGGTAATATAAAGGGTGATGTAGTCGTTTCCACGCCCACCCGGGAACCATGGCCAGGATCCGTCGCCCAATTGCATTTGCTTGAGCTTCTCGAAGGTCCGGCGTTCCTCGTCATTGAGACGGTTGTCGTCAAAAAGAATACCCACGTTGCGGCGGGCCTCGCTCTCGTTCTTGGCTTGGCGCACCCAGGGGGTTTCCATCAATGCGACCGACTTCAGGTCCTCATTCTTTTCCAAGGGACTGTCCAAGGTCTTGGTACCCTTCCACTGGTCGAACACGCGACGGATCTTGGGATCCGAATTGGCGATCTCGCGGGCTAGAGAGTTGGCATAGAGACGGTTGAAGGTTTGCTCGGAACATTCATGAGGAAACTCCATCAGGTAGGGCAAAGCCATCACCGCATACCAGGATGGGTTGGAAACCATCTGAACGGTAAAGTTCTTGTGCTGAAGGGTCTTGGAATTCCCCGAGTCGATCAATTTGGCGAAGTTGAACTTTTTGGTTTGGGCTCCGCGAATGGGAAGCGGCATCGACTCGGTTACGAAAATTCGCCGAGAAAGAACGGGCAGGAATCCCTCCTCACCGTCGGAAATCTTGCCCGTTCCACCAATTGCCTTATAGGTCAGAACCCCCATTTCGTCGGGAACGGAGATATTCCACGAAAAGGTACGCGACTGCTTGGCCGGAACTTCAAAAGCCAGATCCGTAACCTTGTTCCCGAGACGCGTATCCACCCGTTTGTTAGTACGGGCATCGTTGAAGGTCAGGCGAACGGCCCCCTTCTGAATGGTCGGAGACTGATTGGATACCTTGACCGTAAACTCGATCTTATCTCCCTCCCGCAGAAAGCGGGGCGGGTTGGGTTGGACCATGACGTCCTTGGCAGTGACCATGCTATCGGTGAGAAAGCCCGAGCGCATTTCCTTATCATGGGCGAACCCAAGAAACTTCCACTTGGTCAGGGCTTCGGGCATCGTAAATTCCATACGGATCTCCCCGTCCTCACTCGAAATGAGCTTGGGGAAGAAGAAGGCGGTCTCGTTCAAGTTCTTGCGAGCGGTGACCTTGGAAAGGTCGGGACCCTTCGAAGGAGCCGCCGAGCCGCCCGACCCCTTACTGCTTGTTTTGGCGCTCTTATCGAAGCCACCCAACGAATCGGCGGATTTGCGCATCGCCATCATCGGCGCCGCTTCGGGGGCGGGGGCGCCCTCGGCGGAATCCATCGCCATCTCCATCATCGGTGCGCCCGGAGCAGCGAAGGGAGCTGAGGAATTTAAGCTTCTGGACAACATTTGCCTTCCGCCATTGAAGGCCCAAAGGGCTCCGATCATGTCGGGGCGCCATCCCCGATGAGACCAGTCGATACGCTCGTACTTTCTCTTCCATCCCCCATGCAGGTGACGAAAGTTAAGCGATGCGTTCTCGAAGCGGGAGGACAGGTTGGTGCGATCCCGACGAAAGAGGTTGGAGAACGTCTGTTGCCAGTTGTGGGTTTGGTACGCGTCGAGGGATTCGTCGTAAAGGGCGGCCACCATTTCAGCCACCGCCTTCTTGGCTTTGGAACCCGTGATCACCGCCGTCCAAGTCTCCTTGGCCGCCGGCTCGAGCTTGGAAGTAAAGCGTTCCCATTTTACGCTCAAGTCCTTGTTCGTCCAAGGAACGTCAACCTGCCGAGTTGTCAAGTAGGCTCGATTTTCACGGACGTAAGTTAGGTGCACGGTAAAGCCTCCCCGCATCGCCTCGTTCACTTCCTGAGTAATGCTTGCCTGGGTCACCCTGTCCTCCGTCCAATAAGCTTGGAGCGCCTTCTTGCGGTGAATGATCTCGACGAAGGCCCGTCCTCTCGGGTACCCCGTGCCCCAGAGAGCCTCCAAGGAATCGCCCGGT
Source organism: Opitutia bacterium (assembly GCA_002722545.1). Taxonomy (GTDB): domain Bacteria; phylum Verrucomicrobiota; class Verrucomicrobiia; order Opitutales; family Seribacteraceae; genus Seribacter. The sequence goes on from PBMI01000038.1 coordinate 17,777, forward strand.
TCGACCCGCCAGGAAGGAGCCGCGACGTGATTGGGAACCTTGATCCCGAAGAGCCTCGCATCGGGGTTGAGAACGAGAATGGGGAGAAGCCCCTTGACCTCCTTGCCGAAACGATCCTCGGTGAGCAAAACGGCCCGGTAGGCGCCCTCTTCCAAATCAAAGGAAAATTCCTTGTTCCCCTCGGCATCGGTCGTGAATCCACGGGTTGCGACTACCTCGCCCAATTCCCATGAACTGGTATTGGAAAGATCGGGCTCGGGCATATGATCCCTCGCCATGCCTTCCGCATGGAAATGGCTATGATGCTGACCACCAAGCTTGGCCCGCTGGACCTGCTCGGGTTGCTTGAGCCGGTGGATTTTGAGAGAACCCTCGGCGATCCGTCCCTCCCCATCGAGGGAGGTAGTCTTGAGGGTAACCTTTACGGCGTCGCCCTCGGTTTGCCAATCCTCGACCGAGAGAGCTGCTTGCAAAGCGACAAACCCAACGTTCACGCTGCGTTCCCCAGAACGGGTCTCGCCCGTGCCGTCCACCACATCGGCATACACGGTATAGCTGAAAGTAGGCTCGTCTTTCTCGAGAACGGAGGGATCGGGTTTGGCCGTGAACTCGACCTCGAAGGAACCGTCCGCTCCGGTCCGTGCAGTGCCATGAGAAATTTCCTGAGCAGGCGAGGACGGGAAAGGTCTCCACCAGTAATGATAGCGTAACCAGGGCGGAAAGCGCACCTGCCTGACGACGCGGTACTTGACCTGAGCGTCATTGATAGCTGCTCCGGTATAGGCCATGGCCGACCCACGGACCTTTACCTTGCCGTTGAGCACGGCGGGCTCGGCAGGAGCGTCCACCGTTACCTGAAATTTCGGGCGTTTGTACTCCTCAACGGTTACCGAGGCGGAACCACCCGGGGAATTCGGACCCTCGATCTGAATGCGCATCCTGCCCATGAGACGGTCGCGCGGAGCGGTGAAGCTCCCGTCGAATGATCCATAATCATTGGTACGATGCTTGGCCCGGGCGATTTCCTGGTTGTTGCGGTCGCGGAAGACCACCGTAAGGTCACGGTTGGGGATCACCTTGTAATGATCGTTCTCTTGATCGATACGGTAGGAAACCCCCTTGTAGCGGATGGTCTGACCGGGTCGGTAAAGACCCCGGTCGGTAAAGAAAACCGAACGCTCGTATGGCCTGCGTTGGCTGTTGTGATCATTGACATAATAGGTATTGGCCGTGGAGAGGGATTGGCCTTGATGCGAGGCAAGCACGGTCAAGCTGGTACGCCCGGCCTTGATACTGAAAAGCCCGTTGGCATCGGTACGCGTCGCCTTGAGCTCGACTTGGCGGTTATTGCGTTCGCGCTTCCAGGAACGGACCGTTGCCCCCTGAATGGGTTCGCCCGTTATCGCGTTCAAAACGAAACCATCTAACGCTCCCGACCCATTACGCGTGCGCATGACTAAGGAAAGATCGCTCACCCAAAAACTCGAATAACTCACTCTATTATTCTGGTCTCCAAACTTCGGGTCATGGCTGGCGAAAAGAAAATAAGAACCCGGTTCCAAACCCTTGGGGGCGTCGATCTTCTCGAC
>PBMI01000039.1 GCA_002722545.1 Opitutia bacterium
CAGTTGGTAGAGCGACTCGTTTACACCGAGTATGTCGGCGGTTCGAGTCCGTCATCCCGCACCACTTGCTCATCCTAGATTGGCTTGGAGTCTTTAACGCTTCGGTCTCCGATGGGGTCTCCGCGGGCCTCCCCTCTTCCAAAGTGACAAATCTTTTTCTTTTCTCCTATGTTCTCTTTTATCCAAGAGCGTTTATGCTTTCGTCAGTTAAAGTGAAAGACAGAGTAATTAAAGTGTAACTTAGCAAAGATCTATACGTCTGTGATATTAAACAACAAAGAACTCGCTAAAGTGGCACACCCGCTGCTCACTCAACATTCAGAAGCTAAGACAGAACGTGATCGAGATTCATAAAGTTTTTTTCGATCTTGATTGACCCAAGGAAAAAACCGACTAAAAAGAGGTATCAAAATCTGCCCGCACAGTTTAGAAAAATTAAATTAAAATAAATTAAAAGTTGTTGACATTAGTTAAATTTCCGAAGAAAATCCGACCGATCCCCAAAAAAAAATGAAAAATATGATTCCTTCCTCCCTCCGAGTAAAAGCTCTTGCCCTCGTTTCAGTCTTGTGCGCTGCCAGCGGAAACCTGCAGGCGCAGTTTCTCAATACGACGAATCTCAAGCCGATTTTCAAGACAGTCACTACTGTCAACTCAGCCGGTGAGACTGTAACTGGAGTCGAAGCGTCTGCATCAACATACTCAACTGACGCCAATGGAGTGATTACCTCCAAGCAGCAGACCGAGATTATAGTCTCAGATGGTGCTGGTGGTCAGGAGAAGATTGTCAATCAGATCACTAAGACTGCGACTCCAGACCCGGTAACAGGCAACTATGAGGTTACGACGCTTATTAAAAAGAAAACTACTCCGGTAGATGCATCAGGAGCAGCAACTGGTGCCGCAGTGACTGTGAATACTCTCACCGACGATAATGATGTCGACGAAGACGATCTTAATCTTCCGCCTGCCACTACTTTTACTCCGGTCAGCCCGGATCTCGACCCAGCAGTCTTAATCAGTTCTGAATAATTATTTTCCCAAAAAACTTCAAACCCGAATTATTATGTTTAGCAGAAAAAACTTTCGAATCTTTCCAGTCATTGCGCCCCTCGTAGGTAGCGCGATCGCCGCTAACTCGGTGACCTATGATTTTGAGTCTTCAGGTTCTGGCGATCTCTTCGCCGGAGGTGGAGTTACTGGTTGGTCGCAAGATACGACTAACCCTTCAGCGTTTGGGCAGACTTTTCCATTGGCCTACATTGCGGCAACCGACTTTGGAGGAGGTTCTAGCGTCTCGGCCCACCTCGGCACGCAGCAGTCCAACACTCCAGACAACGCGGATACCACGCTGACCGGTGATCTTTCCTCTTTGGATCCGATTTACAACATGCTGAATGTTTCTTTCAACATGGCGGTCCTTGATGACTCGTCAGATAGTTATGAAGGTCGCGACGCTTTCAACATTGCTCTGACGACCGCTTCTGGCAGTCAAGTTGCGACCATCGGATTGGCGCCAAAAGATGGTGATAACGAGACGTGGAATGTTTCGGTTGGAGTGAATGGTTCGACTTCCACAACCCCTTACCAAATTTCAGCCAATTCCGCCTACAGCTTGTATATCGCATCGCGTGATAGCGTAACCGACTTCAGGATTGGTCCTGCTGGGGGTATTTCAGAGTCAATGGGATCTTTCACAGCAGCGACTTCTCTCAACTCGGTCACCGGAATCACCTTCGAGCACGATCCATTGTCTCCTGTCGGAACCTCAGCGCATACTTTGGCGTTTGACAATGTCAGCGTTCAGATCCCTGAGCCTTCGTCATCACTCTTGATGGTGCTCTCGGCTGGTTTGATTGCGATCCGGAGACGCCGCTAGGCTTACGCCACCCAGATTTTTTACTGGTTCTAACATACGAGGCCATGAAGCTTAGAGGCATCCGCTTAAGCTTCCATTGGCCTCGTTTTTTTTGGCCTTCTCTCCTGGCCTTCTCTGCAGCTGGAGTTCTTAATGGTCAAGAAGGAGCGTCGGGGCTCCCTGAATTATCTTCTGGTTATGATTTCGAAACCGGTGTCATCGACGAAGAGCAGGAGCCAAGCTTCGGTAAGTTGGATTTCACGCTAGGACTATTAAATCTCTACGACTCAAACGTCACTTTGGGTAATCCGCAGGGTCGAATTGAAGAAAAGTCGGACTTTTTGATTCAGCCTTCTTTGAGGAGTTCTTTTCAGCTCGGGTCTGGCTCCGGCGAATGGCGGTTTGGTTTGAAAGGTAAGGTGGCTCGTATGAACTTTGAAGACCTTGATCGCTTCAATGCCACAAATTATTCCTTCGGGTTGAATGGAGGTTATCAGTCGAGTCGTGCGGAGCTCCTCTTCAATACCTCTTATGCTTCAATGGCTGGAGTGAATCGTTTCGTTGGAGACTTATTTGAGCAGACCAGTGTTTCATCGCTCCTCATAGGTGAATACACCATCAGCCCCAAAACCTTTCTTGAACTTTCCTTGAGCAAAAACTCGATCACCAGCATAACTTCAGGTTTCGCTGATACCTCTTATTCGACTTTCCGGGTTGCGGCGCTTTGGCAGGCCACACCTTTGATCCGCTTGGGGCCGGGCTTCCGTTACGGACTTAGAACAGCCGAAGTGGGAGGGCCGATTCAAGATCAAGAACTCACAGTGGCCGGTCCTGCCTTGCGCTTAGAATATAAACTTTCTACCAAAGTGAATCTCACTTCGAATGTTGGATTAGGCTTTTCGGACACACCGTCGGGAGATGACGAATTGTTGAACTTTCGGGTTGGGTTAAATTACCGAGCTTCATCGCTCTGGGGCTTGAACTTGAGCATGATTCGTGACACTCAAGCAACTTTGTTTGTGGGAGGGGGGTTCGACCAAGTCTCTAGTTATCGTTTTGGGTACACCCGTAAGATCCGCAGCGCGCGCCTCAACCTTGGAGTGTTCTATGAAGGCCGCGCACCACAGGGAGTCACTCGAGTCGTCGCGGGTTTCAGAGATAGTAGTTTTCTCAATTATACCGCTTCGCTTGGTCTTCCTATTTTTGGGGATGCGGTCGACCTCAGTCTAAATCTTGCTTGGCGGGATTTCGATACTAGTGACACACTGCAATCTTGGAATGGTCTCCAGTCGGGTCTTTCCTTGGCGTGGTCTTTTTAGTCCGCTTTTTCCTTACAAACGTTTAAATATACTGTAACTTTTGGCATGGATTGAGCGTCTTGTTATCTTTGTGAGCTAATTAATTCGATTATCGCTAGCTTTTAGGCTGTTCCGTTTATCCTGCCTTAAATTTTTTCACGCTTCCCTCACAGTTCCTTCTTATTTTTTTATTACCCTCCACTTTTAATGGACAAAATTACCTCTTCTCTTTCAGTTATCTTCGGCTTCCTACTCGCAACCTCCGCCTTCCTGGTCGCTCAAGAGGAAGCTGCCTCGAATGCCAATTTGCGCGAGGCCTACGTTCTTCGTCCTAATGACGTCGTGGAGCTTTCGGTCTATGAAGAACCAGATCTCGCTAAGATTGCTACCATTCTCAAAACGGGTGAAGCGAGTTTCCCTTTGATTGGTGCAGTCAATCTGAAGGGCCTGAGCTTGGGCAAGGCCTCTGAAAAAATTCGGGCGCTCTACGCCGCAGATTACATCCGCTACCCCCGGGTTAATTTATCAGTCTCCGAGTATGCCGTCGACTATGTCAATGTCATTGGAATGGTCACCACTCCGGGAAAGATCCCCATTCCTCAGTTTAGTGACTTGGATTTACGGGCTGCTGTTGCGAATGCCGGGGGGCTGACTGTCCTCGCTGATCGTGAGAAAATTGTATACAATCCCATCGATGGAGAGCCTAAGGAATTTTCCTATGACTTTATCCGCCAAAAAGGGGACACTATCATTCTTAAGTCTGGCGATCAGGTCGTGGTCCGGGAAAGTCCCTTTGCCGGTAAGACGGTTCTTGTCTCCGGTGAGGTCATTAAGCCAGGCACTGTCAGCATCCCTGCTGATGGGAACCTTGAGTTGGCTTCGGCTCTGGCCCAGGCAGGAGGTTTGGGCGAAGAAGCGGATCCTGCCGCCATCCAGCTGACCCGTGCGGACGGAGGGACCTCTTCCTACTCCTACGAATCTGTTGAAAAAGGAGCTGCTGGGAAAATCCGGCTTCGCGGCGGGGATCGGCTTAACATTCCAAAGAGTCGTTTTGTCAATGCCGTGGTGAGTGTGATCGGCCAGGTGAGCAAGCCAGGCGTCGTCAAGTTCCCGCTCGATGGCAAGCTTGATTTGTTCAGGGCACTTGCAATGGCAGGTGGAACAACCGAACTCGCTAACGAGAAGAAAATTATTCTTACCCGTCCTGGCGAAGATCCTAAGACGCTTAATCTTAGCAAGCTGCGAGAGAACAAAAGCCAACCCCTTTGGCTATTTCCGAGCGACGAAATAAAAGTCACTGAGCGCTGGTTCTAGAATCTGCTCTTAACTATTAATAAATACTAACAATAGTTTGTATTTTTATTCAAAAACGCCTAGCTAACTCGCGGTGAGAAGAAAGAAGTATTACGAGCACGATGAGGAACTTGATCTTCTCGATGAAGAGGATGGTCTTGGAGGAGGGACTTCGCGCCGTGCTCGAACTCGTCAGTTGATTGGTGACATCTTGGTCCGGTGGCATTGGATGGCCCTTGGACTTGTTTTGGGACTTCTTGGGAGCTTTTATTATCTCTCCAAGGCCCCTAAGCTTTACGAGGCCACTTCAACTCTGCTGGTTAAAGATTCAGCGAGAGCGGCTTTTGAGGGGCAGCGTCAAGACAACGCAGATATTAACCTTAGGTCTCAAGAAGCCCTCGGAACGATTGTTGAGCAGATCAAAAACTTCGAGCTTTTCGAAAAGATTGCTAAGGATCCGGATGTTCTAGCATTGGAAGGCCTCATTCCTCCTTCTGTGAATTGGTGGCCTGAATGGTCAGGAGACCTCCTCGGCGGAGATGGTGAAGCGGCCATTGAAGCTTCTAAAATGGAGACTTCGCAATTAGCCCGCTTGATTCGGGGATGGACCGAGGTTTCAAATCGCCGGAAGACTCGCTTAGTGGATGTCGTCGTCAGCCACCCTCTTCCTGAGGTTGCGAGTGCACTTGCCGATAAAATTTCCCAAACCTATGCTAATGAGCTTGGAGTCGAACGTGCTACGGGACGCACTAATTCCTCAAGTGTCCTGGCTCAGAAATCAGAGGAGGCCGAAAAGCTTTTGAATCAGAAGGAAAATGCTCTCGCGAACTACCAGATCATTCTCTTGACCCTCGAAGATTTAGAAAAACGGGAAGCGACCTTCAGTGAGTTGGATCTGAGGTATCTTTCTAAGCACCCCAAATTAATTGCCGCTAAGAATGCTCTTGAGGAATATGCTTTTCGCTTTCTCCGCGAGTTCGATCAGGTGCGGAAAGCGGCCGCTGATAAGAGCTACTGGGATAAAAACAAAAGCGAGTGGGACAAGCAAGATCTGGATCAATTATCGCGCCTTCAGGTCGCCCGTCGGCTTTTGACAGCTCGCGCCACCGTTCTCACTAGCGGGATTGCGAGCCAACGAGAAGTCTACAATTCCCTCAACACCCAATTGGCAGAGCTGAATGCTAAAAAAGGTGAAACCGCGGTTGAGGTCGAGCTCGATAGCTTCTCCGAACTTCCACGCAAACCCTCATCACCGAAACAGCTGACGACCTTGGGTGCCGGAACGATTCTTGGTTCGGTCCTAGGATTTGCGTTGGCCTTCCTTCTCGCTAATCTCGACAACAAATTCCACACCGTGAGCCAGGTCGAGTTGATGTCTGGTCTCCCTATTCTCGCGACAATCCAACATATCGATTTAAAAGTCCTCGCCCAATTGAAGGACGAAAAAGAAAAACAACTCAAGGTTTCCGATCCGCCTGGAATAGAGTTGTGGGACTCGCGGCTGATTTTTAGGCCTGCTCTCTTGCAAACTCTCTACACCGAAGCCTACCGAATTTTGAGAGCTTCGGTCACCCTTCTTGGGAAGGAAGACGAGCGAAAAGTCAGCTTGTTCACCAGCTCCATTCCGGGTGAAGGTAAAACGACCACCTCCTCAAACTTTGCGATTGCTGCCGCCCAGCAGGGTAAAAAAACGATCCTGGTCGATTTTGATCTTCGGAAGCCCGCCGTTCACAAGGCTTTTGGTCTTAAACGCAGAGATCTTCCCACCGGTCTTACCGAAGTTCTCACCGGGAAAGCCACTCTTGCGGAAGCAATCCAAGAACAAGCTGGACAGGAAAACTTTTCAATTATCTTTGCCGGACAAAAAGCCCCAAACCCAGGTGAGCTTCTCACGACTGAAGGGGTGGTGGCTGTCTTGAAAGAACTCAAGCAAGAGTTTGATGTCATTGTCATTGATTCCGCCCCCCTCCTCGCGGTGCCTGACACCCGACTCCTTGTTCCGGAAGTCGATAATTTCTGTCTCGTAGTCCGTGCCGAACACACTCCCAAGGGTGCCGTTGCTAAATGCCTCGATATGCTGCGGGACGATGATAACGAACCTGCTGGAATCGTAGTCAACGACTACCAGGAAAGAGGCGGTTTTGCCCGCAAGTATCTTTATAAGTATGGTGGCTATGGTGGCTATGGTGGCTACGGTGGCTACGGTGGCTACGGTGGCTACGGCCAGTATGGCGGTGGCTATGGGTCAGGCTCTTACGGGTCTTATGGGAGCTACGGCGCTGATGAGGAGGAAGATGACTAGGCTTTGTGCCTAAGCTGTGAAAACGCGTTTAGAAGGTTTAAAACGTTTAGAAGGTTTAAAAAACCTTGAACTTCGATTCGAGAATTGTTAACCATACTCATATGAAAGGAAGGTTAGCAGAAACAGATACAGCTAGGCAGGAATTGTCGGCCTACTTCTGCCAGCTTGCTGATTCGTTTGGTTTGCCTCGTTCTGTGGCCTTGATTTATGGGACTCTTTTCTTAGCTGAAAATCCGCTCCCGGTTTCAGATATCATCGAAGAGTCAGGACTGAGTAAAGGCAGTGTCTCCAGCGGCCTCCGTTTCCTTGAGCGTGTGGGATTCATTCATCTCGTCGTTGAGTCTTCAGACCGCCGAACTTTCTACCGTCCCGAGCTCTCGCTACGTCGCCTCGCTGCTGGTTTGATTGAGGAAAATTTCACCCCAGCCCTGAAGCGTGGTGAGACCCTTCTCGATGGAGTGGCAAATAACTCAGAACTCACAGATCATCTGAAGGCCCGCCTTGCGAGTCTTCAAACCTGGAACGAAACCGCCCTCGGACTCCTTCCAGCCCTCAGTCTTCTAGACTGATTTTAACAAGTTGCTGTCCATGGACCGCAGCCACCGAACATTTCCCCAACTAAGCCAATTGGAATCTCTGAAAAAAGAGAACAACCAAGGGCGGTAGCTCCGCCGCAAAAAAGCATCTTTTTTGTAGACTGCGTGAGTAGGTTGCTCCAATGCCAATTCGATTCAGCGGTCATTCTAAATGCTCAATGGAAAATCATCTCAAACAAATCAAAGAAATCGCAAATGAATTTGTCATTCTTGGGAATTTTATTTCCCGGGTAGAGACTGATATCGGCCATATTAATCCCGTCCCTCCTGCAGAGTTTGGGTTAGATAATGGATCAAAAAATCGCTATTTCTTGCAACGAATCAATGGAGCCGTATTTTTGGTTCCCAAGGCAGTGATGTGAGTTGTCGAGGTCGTCACGCGCTGCATTAATTCAAAGGTTTCGCGAGTGAAGCGTGATTTGAGCGGCGAAACGCTCCACCTCTTCCCTGCTCGAGGTCGATCCTGTTAAGGATTTCGAATTTGTTAGATTGAATAGCGATTGAGAAGAGCCTCATCCCCAAAAAACCGTCTCAGTCATCGGGTTAATCCGATTCTTCCCTTTTTTTAGGATATCTTTATTTTCCGTATTTAAATCTCTATTTTTCGGATAAATGGCACTCATCAAAAAAATTGAAAGTAAGGAAGTAGTCATTGGTATTATTGGCCTTGGCTACGTTGGTTTGCCACTCGCAGTCGAATTTGGTAAAATATTTTCAACTGTTGCGTTTGATATCAATCTTGATCGGGTTGACGAACTTAAGAAAGGAAACGATACCACTTTTGAATGTTCTCCGGAGAAACTTGCTGAAGCGAAAAGGATCAGCTTTTCCACAGATCAAAGTGATTTAATCTCCTGCGATATCTATATTATCACGGTTCCTACGCCTATTAGAGACAACAAGTCACCGGACTTGCGCCCCCTAATTAGTGCCAGCATTACTGTAGCCAAAGCTCTCAAGCCGGGAAATCTAGTGGTTTACGAGAGCACGGTTTATCCCGGCTGCACGGAGGATGATTGCGTGCCAATTTTAGAACAAGGGAGTGGATTGACATTCAATACCGACTTTTTCTGTGGATATAGCCCTGAAAGGATCAACCCGGGAGATAAAACTCACACGGTCACCAAGATCCTAAAGGTCACTTCTGGTTCTACCCCAGCGATAGGCGAGGTTGTTGATACACTTTATAAGTCCATCATTACTGCTGGGACGCATTTGGCGCCAAGTATCAAAGTGGCTGAAGCTGCTAAGGTTATCGAGAACTCCCAACGTGACATTAATATAGCGTTCGTCAACGAGCTCAGCATGATTTTTCACCGCATGGGCATTGATACTAGTGCAGTGCTTGAAGCGGCTGGCACCAAGTGGAACTTCCTTCCCTTCCATCCTGGATTGGTTGGTGGTCACTGCATCGGGGTGGACCCATATTATCTAACCCAGCGCGCGCAGCAATTTGGCTATCATCCTGAGATCATTCTCGCCGGTCGCAGACTCAATGATAACATGGGGAAAGAGGTTGCTCAGCGAGTGATCAAGCTGATGATCACGAAGGAACATCAAGTCTGGGCTTCAAAGGTTTTGATTCTCGGAATTACCTTCAAGGAAAATTGCCCTGATATCCGTAATTCCCGGGTAATCGATATCATTAGTGAGCTTCAGGATTTTGGTTGTGAGGTGAAAGTCTATGACCCTTGGGCTAGCGCCAAAGATGTGAAGGTGGAATACGGAATAGATCTTCTTACCGAACTCCCCAGCTGTGACCATAGATCCTTTTGTGATGTAGTTATCATCGCAGTTGGCCACGATGAGTTTAAAGAATTGAGCTACACCAACTTCTCAGGAGAAGGTTGTATCATTTTTGATCTCAAAAGTATTTTGCCAAAGGGTGAGGCTGATGAGAGTTTGTAAGTTAATAGGGAGTCTATTTTAGATGATCAATCTTATCTAGTTATTCCAAATCTTTCATTGAGTAATTACCACTTTAAAAATAATAGTAAAAATACGAACTTCAAATTAATCTAGATCTGTTTTTAAAGCTATCAAAATTAGATTCTATTAGTCGAAAACCTTTTAAGTTAAATGAAATTTGAGAAGGTAATACGCGCAAGAACATATGCGCGAGCCGGACTTGCAGGTAATCCATCAGATGGATTTTTTGGTAAAACTATTTCATTTACGTTGCGGAATTTTTTTGCCGAGGTAGTCCTTTATCGGTCAGAATATTTCGAATTATTATCGGGCCCACGTGATAGACCTGTTTACTTAGGAATAAACGATATGGTGAAAAAAATCAATGATTTTGGATACTATGGAGGAATTCGATTGCTGCAAGCTACGATTAAATCATTCCAGAAATATTGTGAATTAAATAATATAATTCTTGGAAGAGATAATTTTTCGGTTCGCTATTTTACTAACATACCAATTCATGTCGGCATGGCAGGTTCTAGCGCTATCATCATATCGTGTTTGCACTCTTTGATGGAGTTCTATGATGTCAAAATCTCTAAACCCTTAATAGCCAAACTAGCATTGTCGGTTGAGAAAGAAGAACTTGGGATTGGGGCTGGTTTACAGGATCGAGTGGCGCAGGTTTACCAAGGGTTGACTTATATGGATTTCGATCGCGAACTTATGGAGTCTCAAGGATACGGCTATTACGAGTCACTGGGGCCTCAACTGTTGAAAAATATCTATCTAGCCTACGCATCTGAAAGAGGCGAAAGCTCAGAGCTCTTCCATAATGATCTTCGCGTTCGCTATCAAGCAGGCGAGACCAAAGTCTTGGAGGCAATGACCCAGTGGGCAAGTATTACTGACCAAGTCCGTTCTTGTCTGGAAGGTGGCCAAACTCAATCAATCGGTAAGCTACTCGATGCGAACTTTGACCTGAGAAAATCAATTTGTAATCTCCATCCGGATAATATTATCATGGTGGAAGCTGCTCGGTCAGTAGGTGCCAGCGCGAAATTCACCGGTTCCGGAGGCGCTATCGTCGGACAATATAAGGATGAAAAAATGTTTAGGGCGCTCTCAAAAACTTTATCCGCTCTTGGTCTAACTACAATCAAGCCTGAGTTAATATAGCATTGGTTTCAAACGCTATGAGTAATCAAAATTGCTAGTTATTCTATCTTAAATTATAAAACTCTTTTTCAAAATGATTCGAAAAGCTGTCATTCCTGCTGCTGGATTTGGAACTAGATTCCTTCCACTTACTAAAGCCCAACCTAAAGAAATGTTACCGATCGTCGATACTCCCGCTATCCAATTTGTGGTTGAGGAAGCGGTGGCCTCTGGAATTACTGACATTTTGATGGTAATTGGAAAATCAAAACGGTCCATTGAGGAATATTTTGACCGTAACTATGAACTTGAAAGTGAGCTTAAAGCGAAAGCGAAAGACGTCCTCCTTAACCAAGTTCGAGAGATTTCCAATATGGCAAATATTCACTTTGTATGGCAAAAAAAACTGAATGGCTTAGGCGATGCGGTCTGGCATGCCCGCAATCATGTTGGCAACGAATCGTTTGCTCTTCTCCTTGGTGATACTGTGCTTGAATCATATTCGGACGTTCCGATTACACGCCAGCTAATCGATGTGTATGATCAGTTTTCTGGTTCAGTAGTGGCTTTAGAACAGGTGCCTGAATCCAAAGTTTCCCAATATGGCATAGTGGGGGGGGCAGAGGTTGCCCCAGGTGTCTATCAAGTCGACGAATTCATCGAAAAGCCAACCATCGAAGAAGCTCCGTCTGATCTAGCATTTGCGGGCCGTTATATCTTTCAGCCGGATATTTTTGATTACCTTAGTCAGACTCAAAGGGGTAAAAATAATGAAATACAGCTCACCGATGCCATGCAGGCAATGGTCGAAAGTCGGCCGATGTTTGCTTGCAAGGTTAACGGTAAGCGCCACGACCTTGGAAATAGAATCGATTTTATCAAAACCAATATCCACTATGCCCTGAAAGATCCCGAGATGCGTGATGATATAGTCGCATATATGAAAAAGGTGGGTTCTCCCTTCGGAATCGAATAAGGTTGCAGTCTCAAGATGAATAAGACAAATCGATAATAATAAATGGATAGTAAAATAAATTTGCTGATTACAGGTGGTGCTGGATTTATTGGATCGAATCTTGTTGAGTACTTTCTCAGGGACGAAAGAGTGGCGAAAGTTCGTATATTAGATGATCTATCCAATGGGTATTTTTCGAATATTGAGGAGTTCATGGAGCATCCTCGATTTGAGTTCATGGAAGGGGATATTACTGATTACCAGACTTGCTTGAAGGCTTGTGAAGGAATGCATAAGGTTTCGCATCAGGCGGCATTAGGCTCAGTAACAAGAAGTATTGAAAACCCCATGCGAAGTACTGAAGTGAATGTACTCGGTACCGTGAATGTTTTACATGCAGCTCATGTGAAAGGGGTTGATCGAGTAATTTTGGCTTGCAGTTCTAGTACTTATGGAGACCACCCTAGTTTACCAAAAGTGGAGGATCGCATCGGGAATCCTTTGAGTCCCTACGCGGTAACTAAATATTCAGTAGAACAATTTGCCGATGTTTTTGGCAAGACCTATGACCTTAATTGGGTAGCTCTCCGTTATTTCAATATTTTTGGGCCAAAGCAAAATGCGGATAACCCCTACGCGGCCGTTATCCCAATCTTTGCCAAGGCCTTTTTGAATAGTGGTGATATTACCATCAACGGTGACGGCGAAACCAGTCGTGACTTCACTTTTGTGGATAATGCGATTTACCTCAACGATTTAGCGCTTTTCACGGAGAATGAAGTGGCCCTAAATCAAGTCTACAACGCTGCTTGTGGCGACCAGATTAGTCTAAACGAAATGGTAGAGATGCTTAGAGAGATTTCTGAAGGCAATCCATCGGTAACTTATGGTCCTGAGCGAAAAGGCGATGTGAAACATAGCAAAGCGGATATCTCCAAGGCCATTGAGCTTCTAAACTACAGACCTAAGGTTCGATTTACAGAAGGACTTGGAAAGGTCTATGCCTGGTATAAAGAAAATAAAGTCTAAGACTTTTATCAACCCCACATGGCGAAAGTATTAGTTACAGGTTCAGCAGGTTTTATCGGAATGCATGTCGCGTTGCGTTTAGCCGAAGCCGGATATGAAGTGATAGGTATGGATAATTTGAATACCTATTACAGTGTTGACCTAAAGCTTGCGCGATTACGTAACCAAGGGATTGCGACCAATGAAATCCAATACAATCGAGTTCTAAAGGGGGCGAACAAGATTAGTTTCGTTCAAATCGATTTGGCTGATCAACATGAATTAACCGAATTATTTAAAGCTGAGCGATTTGACTATGTAGTTCACTTGGCAGCACAGGCAGGTGTTCGATACTCTATAGAGAATCCACATGCCTATATCGATTCCAACGTTAAAGGGTTTCTCGATATTCTTGAATGTTGTTCTCGTTTCAAGGTGGAGCATCTGGTTTACGCGAGTAGCTCTTCCGTTTATGGAACCAATGAACAGGTTCCTTTTATGGAGGACCATAAAACAGAAACTCAGGTAAGTCTTTATGCCGCTACTAAAAAAGCCAATGAGGCCATGGCTAATAGTTATGCTAGTGTGCATGGACTGTTGGTCACAGGCCTACGGTTTTTCACTGTCTATGGACCATATGGTAGACCAGACATGGCCCTGTTTAAATTCACCAAAAAGATATTGGAGGACGAGCCGATAGATATTTACAATAATGGGGAGCTCGAACGTGATTTCACTTATATCGATGATATTGTGGATGGAATCATTAATCTGGTAAACCTAAATCCGAATGACCGCGCCCAGCGTCATGAGATCTATAATATTGGTCGAGGAAAACCTGTTCGCTTGATGGATTTTATCGAGGAATTGGAAGTGGCTTTAGGCATGGAAGCGAAAAAGAATTTTTTACCCATGCAGGCTGGGGATGTACCCAAAACTTGGGCTGATACTAGTCGTCTGGAGAAGGCTACGAGCTACGCCCCTCAGGTCAATCTTCAGGAAGGTGTCGCTCAATTTGTAGAATGGTACTTAGGGCATTATAATATAAGTAGATCCTAGCATGTACATCATTGTAGAAATAGGTCAGGCCCATGAAGGTAGTTTAGGAATTGCCCATTCCTATATAGATGCATTGGCTGGAACAGGTGTGGATGCCATTAAATGGCAAATGCATATTGCCGATGCCGAGAGCTCTGAAGAAGAGCCCTTCCGTGTAAAGTTTTCTTATGAAGATGATCGCCGCATTGATTATTGGAGAAGGATGGAGTTTACCCTTGAGCAGTGGCGTGGAATCAAGCAGCATTGCGAGGAAAAGGGCATGGAGTTTATTTGTTCCCCTTTTAGCAATGCTGCGGTAGAAGCCTTAGAGCAACTAGGTGTAAGCAAATACAAGATTGGCTCTGGTGAAGTAAACAACTTTTTGATGCTTGAGAAGATTTGTAAGACCGGAAAAGCGGTGCTGTTGTCTTCAGGCATGAGTTCCTACGAAGAGCTTCAGGAGGCGGTAAATTTTGTGCAATCGCATGGCAATGAACTGATACTTTTCCAATGCACCACAGCTTATCCCACAGAAGCCAAGGATTGGGGTTTAAATGTCATTAGTGAATTAAGAGAAAAGTTTAAATTGTCTATCGGCTTTTCAGATCATTCGGGTGGGATTACCGCTTGTACTGCCGCAGCTGCTCTGGGCGCATCCTACTTCGAAATTCATGTCGTTTTTGATAAGCGCATGTTTGGCCCAGACACTAAAGCTTCCTTGACTATAGATGAAACGAAAGACTTATGCAGGTCCTTACATGAGGTAGAAACTGCTCTAAATCATCCTATTGAGAAGTCAGATAATTCTAGATTTACAGAGGTAAAGGGAATCTTTGAGAAGTCTTTAGCGGTAAACCGCAATATGAAAGCGGGAGAAATAATTTCTATTGAGGACTTAGAAGGAAAGAAGCCTAAGGGTTTTGGTTTGGATGCCTCCAAATTCCGCTCAATTATTGGTGAAAAACTCAATAAGGACCTGAAAGCATGGTCCTTCCTAAAAGAAGAAGATATTTCTAATGGCCAAGCGTAAAATCTGCGTTGTTGTAACGGCTCGACCAAGTTACAGTCGCGTTAAAACAGCTTTAAAAGCAATTGATGAGCACCCAGAACTAGAATTACAGTTGGTTGTTGCGGCTTCCGCTTTATTAGATCGGTATGGCAGTGCAGTGCAGTATATTGAAAGCGACGGATTCGAAATTAAGTCACGAGTTTTCAATATTTTAGAAGGAGAGAACCTTACTGCTGCAGCTAAAACCACTGGCATTGGTATCCTGGAACTCGCATCGGTATTTGAAAACTTGAAGCCTGATATCGTAGTAACCATTGCCGATCGATTTGAAACCATGGCAACCGCAATTGCTGCTTCTTATATGAATATTCCACTCGCCCATATTCAAGGCGGGGAGGTTACAGGAAATATTGACGAAAAAGTTCGTCATAGCATTACCAAACTGGCTGATTACCATTTTGTAGCTTCTGAAGGCGCTAAGGAAAGAGTGCTCAAGCTAGGTGAGGAACCTGCCCAAGTCTATAATACAGGTTGTCCATCAATAGACTTAGCAGCGGAGGTACTCGAAAATAGTGCTTTCAACTTCAACCCTATCGAAAAGTATGGGGGAGTTGGTCGTTCTTTGGATTACATATCAGACTATCTGGTGGTAATGCAACATCCAGTTACCACTGAGTATGCGGAAAGTCGCCTCCACGTGAATCAAACCCTAGAAGCTATCAAGGAGTTAGATATTCCAACCTTTTGGTTCTGGCCCAATGTGGATGCTGGAAGTGATGGTACATCGGGCGCCATTCGAACCTTCAGGGAAAGAAACCCGAAAACCAATATCCATTTTTTTAAGAATATGGAACCACAAGATTTTTTAAGGCTATTGATTAATTCAAAATGCCTCATCGGGAATTCTAGTGTTGGAATTAGAGAGTGCGCTTTTTTAGGAGTTCCGGTTGTTAATATTGGTTCTCGCCAAACACGTCGTGATCGAGGGTTAAATGTAATTGATGTGGACTATAAAAAAAGATCAATAATTGAAGCAATTAATTCGTGGCTTTCCGAAGGGGATGCGGCACGATCTAATGTCTATGGAGGTGGTGAGGCAGGTAGTCGAATTGCTGAGTTATTGAGTAAGGTTCCTATTAGATTTCATAAAACAATAGTTTATTAAAATGCGAGTGCTTGGCGTTATTCCAGCGCGAGGAGGATCTAAAGGTGTTCCTCGAAAGAACATTAAGCTTCTTGGAGGTAAACCTTTGATTTGGTATACACTTAAATCGGCGAAAGAATCTAAATTCCTATCAGAATGCCTTGTCTCCACTGAGGACAAGGAAATAAAAGAAACCGCAATAGGTTTAGGGGCGGAAGTACCTTTCCTTAGGCCTAAAGAATTGGCGCTTGATACTGCTTCAACATTACCGGTCTTAACGCACGCCTTATCTGAAATGGAACATCAAGGAAAATATTTTGATGCTGTTTGCATTTTGCAACCCACATCTCCTTTTCGCTCTTCTGGATTTATAGATAAGTGTATTAAAAAATTTATTCAAACTAAAGCTGATACGCTCATTTCAGTTAAAAAAGTTCCAGATCATTACAATCCACATTGGGTTTTTGAGGAAACGGAAAAAGATCGTTTCAAAATAAGTACTGGCGAAAAGCAAATTATCCCTCGACGCCAACAACTACCGAATACCTTCTACCGTGACGGTATGGTATACCTGGTAAAATCCGATTTAATTCTACGGGAGAATACCCTTTTTGGATCCAAAATCTCAGCTTACCCAACACAAGGGGACAGCATCAATATCGATACGATGGAAGACTGGCGTTTAGCAGAGGCCTTCCTAAAAACTAACATGCAAAAACCAAATAAACTAGAATAGCATTAATGAAAAAATTTTTACACATTGGCGGCGATTCAAGAAGCGGAGGATCGCTTTTGGCAAGACTCTTCGATGGGCACCCTGAGGTTCCTTCATACCCTTTTGAAAATGAGTTTTTTGAAGAGCGCAATGGAAGCTTAATCAACTTTTCCGCTTTCCGTGAATCGGCTAATCCTTCAGATATTGAAAAACAAGAAGTAGTTAACAAGATTAGAAAGTTCGGGAAGGATTTACTTCAAACCAAGCAAAGATATGGTACAGATGATAGCAAGTTTGACTATACCCAATTTAGAGAAGGCTTGGCTTCAATGGTCAGTAAGGAAATGAGCGATCAGGAGATCTATGATTGTGTCCATGAAAACTTTTTTCAAGTATTTGAGAATTCCAATATTACCTCGGCAGCTGCAATTAGTAATCATTGCTCAAGAACTTTTGCTGCTGACTTAAAGCAGTTCTTTAGCACTTTTGAGGATGGGTATTTCATTCATACTATCCGCGAACCGAAGGCTGTTACTGCCTCCTTAAAAAATTATTCCTTTTTTGCGACGGGAAAGAAGCCAGATTTAATACCCCCTAATTTCATTGATTTATCCATTGACCGCTGGCTTCTAGCAGCGTGTATGGCAGTAAAAAATAGAAAACAATTTGGTAATCGTTACTTGATTGTTTTATATGAGGATCTGATCTTTAACGACAAGCAAACTCTAGAGGGAATTTGTAATAAGATTAATTTAAATTTCAACGAAGGAATGTTGGTTCCGACCTTTGGAAACAAGGTCTGGGGTGGAAATTCATCATTTGGCAAAATGCCGGCAAAAGTATCTTCCCAAAATTTGGAAAAATACAAGGAAGTCTTGTGCAAAGAAGAACAGGATAAAGTGGATGCAGTCCTGTTGGAGATTTACAAGGCCTTTGATGGCAAGTTGACGGATGATGAAATCATTTCTAATATTGAGTTGGCGATTAACAATCGAATGATCAGTTCCGTTATTGGGTCAACTGATTTGCACCAGCAGTTTAATGGAATTTATACTCGAATGAGAGAAATGCAAATACGCTAAGATTTGAAACTAGTAATACTTACAAGCAATGCCATTCGTCATAAGTTTCTAGCCAATACCATTGGGGCGGACTGTGATGAAACTTTAATTATTTCAGAATGCAAACCTTTAAGTTTATCGAATCAGATTGCTAGAGCAGAAGAAGATCTTGTTACTGAACATTTTATTTTGCGTGATAACGTGGAATATGAATTTTTTAAAGGAAATGATTCCTTCAATTATCCTTGTTTACCTGTATTGTATAAGGAAGTAAATACCTCCTATCTTTATGAAGCGGTTAAAGATTTTGGACCAAATTTAATGATTGTTTATGGTACATCCATCATTCGGAAACCATTATTGGATTTATTACCTTATGGCAAAATAATAAATCTACATCTGGGAATCTCTCCTTACTATCGGGGTAGCGGGACGAACTTTTGGCCATTTGTAAATCGAGAATTACAGTTTGTAGGTTCCACCTTACTTAATATAGATGCCGGTGTAGATACGGGCGATATCATCGCTCATGTGCGTCCGGAGTTTGAAGAAGGTGACACGGTCCATTCAGTAGGGTGTAAGGTGATCCGTGATTCGGCTGAAGCTTTAAGGATCCTAATTTCTAAAGCCCGAGATGGGGAGCCAGCAGAAGCGGTAAAGCAGTGGGAAACTGTACCCAGCCGCTACTATCGTAAGAAGGATTTTGGAGAGCAAGCATTAAAGGATTACTACAGTAACCTTGAGACTAGAGTGGTGAAAGAATATTTGGAGACTCCAACTTTAGTGAATGATCTAATCAGTCTTTAATGTTAATTGCTATTAATTATCATTATATCCGGGAGAATTTTGATTTGCCCTATCCTAGTATTTTCGGAATTCGACCGGATGCATTTAGAAGGCAATTGGAAACTTTAGGGCAATGGGGTAGTTTTGTATCACAGGAAAGTATTTTACAAAGTATAAGAGGACAAAAACCGCTTCCGGAGAAAGCTTTCATAATAACTTTCGATGATGGTCTCAAAGAACAGTATCAGATTGCACTCCCGATTCTTAAAGAACTTGGTATCCCAGCTATATTTTTTGTAAATCCTAGGGTGTTTGAAGAAGCACATGTCCTTGGAGTACACAAGATTCACCAATTGCGTTCGGTAGTGGCTCCATCTTTATTAAAAAAGAAAATCGAAGATTTTATTTTTTCCCAAGATCAGGGGAAGCAGTTGGGCTCTTATCAGGAAAAAGCGTTAAGTCATTATAAGTATGATAAAGCGGAGATTAGTGAACTAAAATATCTCTTAAATTTCGTCTTAGAAAGTTCAGAACGTCAACAGTTAATTGATACGGCCTTTCATGAAACCTTTAGTTCTGAGGAAGAGGTCAACAATTCTCTGTATATGGAACAAAAACACCTGAAAAACTTATATGATTTGGGATTTTTAGGAAGCCATAGTTTCGAGCATTTTCCAATTGGCACTCTTTCAAGGAATGAGCAAGATTTTCAGGTCCGGCAATCGCAGAAATATTTTACCAAGCTACTGGGAAGTCCTTTGCCTAGCTTCAGTTACCCTTATGGGTCTTATGAGGCTTGCAACGGTCTAGAAGGCATTTTGGTAGATAATGATTTTGAATTCGCCTTCACCATGGAGAGAGGCATAAATCATAACCTTTCGAACTCTTTTCATTTAAGTCGCTTTGATAATAATGACCTACCCTCAGGCAAAGCTTGGAAGGGGCCACTAAAAGACCCCTTTGAGGTTCTTCCTTCTGCAAAATGGAGCTTTAAATAATTAGATGAACAACATTATTCTAATCGGCGCCGGAAACATTGGATCACGCCACTTACAAGGTTTGCGGCTAGTAGAGTTTCCATTACATATAACGGTTGTAGACCCGTCGCCTGAGGCCCAGGAACGGGCAAACAAATTATTTCATCAAGTAGAGGCAAGAAGTGACTTTTTAGGGGAATTGCACTTTGCCTCCAATATTCCGACGAACCATTCCTTTGATATTGCTATTGTGGCAACAAGCTCGACGATCCGAAGAGTAATTACAGAGCAGCTGCTAGACAATAACCAGGTCCGCCATCTAATTCTTGAGAAGTTTCTTTTCCAGAGAATTGAAGACTATAAAATCATTGCAGGTTTGCTGGAAAGAAAGAACGTCGCGGCTTTTGTCAATTGTCCAAGACGTCTATATCCTTTTTATCAAGGCTTAAAGCAAACATTAAAATCTGAAAATGGTCCCGTGGAGTTTCACTTTAGCGGAACAAATTGGGGCTTGGCATGCAATGGTGTCCACCGGATTGATTTATTTGCCTTCTTAACTGGAAACTCTCATTTCAATATTGATGTATCGGATTTGGAAAACACCATTGTTAAAAGCAAAAGATCCGGCTATATGGAATTTAATGGAAGGATTGAAGCAAGCACTGAAGCCGGTGATAAAATGATAGTAAGCTCCTTTTCGGCGGGGAATGCTCCAAATCTTCAGATTATAAATACACCAAGTCGTCGCTACGTAATTAGTGAGAAACAAAGATTCATGTTTGTTTCCGAATCTCTCAATAATTGGGAATGGGTTAGAAAAGATTTTGACATGCCTTTTCAATCGCAACTTAGCAATGTATTCGTGAAGCAGCTTTTAACTATAGGTAAGTGCCAATTAACAAGTTATGAGGAGTCTTCTAGGCACCATCAGGAAGCTCTAAAAGGGATGTTGGATCATATGAGTAGATTGGGAAATGAAAAAATTGAGCTATGTCCAATAACCTAAGTGATTTAGTTTTGGTAGGTGCCGGGAAGATGGCTCAAGCTTATTCTAAGGTACTCTTGGCACAAAAAGTGCCATTTACCGTGGTTGGTCGTAGTGAAGATCGTGTGAAGATTTTGCAAGAACAGTTTCCTTCTGTTTTGGCTATTTCGGGAGGGGTCCAAGTCTATTTGGACTCAAATAGAGCGCCAAAAGCTGCAATTATCGCCGCCAATATTTCCTACATGACGGAGATTGCAGAAGGTTTTATCGCTGCCGGAACAAAACGTGTATTACTTGAAAAACCAGGGGCTCTTTCCGAAGTTAATCTTAAAGGCTTACTGGAGCTTGCGGAGGCCCATAATGCTGAAGTTTACGTTGGGTATAATCGGAGGTTTTATTCGTCTGTGCGAAAAGTGAAAGAATTAATTCTGGAAGATGGAGGACTAACTTCTGTTCATTTCGATTTTACTGAAATGATTCCTAAAATTAAGAAAGCCAAACATGGTGATGCGGCTTTAGCAAAATGGGTCTTATCCAATTCCTCGCATGTTATTGACACCGTTTTTCATCTGGCGGGTTATCCGGAAGAACTGACCGCTTTTGTAGGCGGAAATGCTGTGAAATGGCATCCTAGTGGGTCTATTTTTCTTGGCATGGGAAGGACGGATCAGGAAGTGCCCTTTTCTTATCACGCAAACTGGGGCTCTGCGGGCTGTTGGAAGATTGAGTTGAATACTGCTGAATCCAAGTATCTTTTGTCGCCGATGGAGCAGCTGAAAGCTCAAAAAAGAGGGGAAATGGAAATTGAGCAACTGGATATAGATAATCATTATGATTTTGACTTTAAACCGGGAATTTATCGTCAAACAAAAGCGTTTTTGGAAAATCCTTCCGAAAGCGCATTAGTTACCATCGAGAAATTGTTAGAAGAGTTTCAGATCCTAAATCGGATAGCCGGATATTAATAATTTGCGAAGGCTACTATTCTAAGATCATGGCTAGAGACCAATCGATTTTATTTTTATCAGATAGCAATCGCTACCTCCAGCATGATCTCTATTGTCAAATAGCAAAAAATTTTCCAGAAAATTTAAAATCGGTGTTTCTGGCATCTGATTTCAAGGCAGATACTCTACATCGAAAGAGTGAGGATATAGATAGGAAAGAATTAGAAGATGCTTTTTCCAAGTTTATTGAAATGCCGAGGTTGTTATTAGACCGCCGACCATTGACTAATCCTTTAGCCAAGGTTTGGCGCTATGGCAAAAATCTCAGGAGTAAACAGAATTGGCGGAAGGGTCTACTGTGCAAGATGGATGACCTAAATCCAAGCTTGTTGATCTTAACATCGACAAATGCGGAGAATACAAGAGTAATAAGTCGCTATAGACCAAGAATTCCAAAACTGTACATTCAGCCATGTAATTTTAGGGTGCAGCAGAAGGGACAATATAGTATTTCTGAAAAACTCAAGAATTTTTGGTTTAATCGAATTCTAAGATTACCCATCCTACCGGTTAAAGAGACCACTTTCGACCACTTTGGTAAAATGCATTTGGCTTTATGGTCACCGCTTTGGAAAAACCATGCTCTTGAAAGGAAGGAGTCCAGTTTTCACTTTACAGGGAATCCCACTTATGACCAGTGCTTTGAAAAATTCTCTGCCGAGAGAGCTTATTCTAAGACTGCTAAAGTATGGATCTATCTTAACAAAGAAAAGAATAGTGGGCAAAAAAACTGGGATGTATATGCGAATTTTTACCGAGAAATGATGCGAATTCAGCCAGATTTCTTCTATGGTTTTAAGGCACATCCTCATTCTAACCTTGAGAAAATTCAGAGAGCATTTCCCGGCGCCAAGGTAACGAAGGAATTGGTCCCAAAAGAAAAAGTGGACATTATGATCACGCATTGGTCTTCTACGGCATTAGAGTTTATTGCTGAGGGGATACCAACCCTGCTCGTGAACCCGGATGGCCAGTTTGATTTCTCGGAACGTTATCTAGATCAATACGAAGGAATTGCCCGATCTATCGAGGAAATAAAAAGCCACTTTAAGAATTATCAAGAGGAAGGGAGTAAAGCGTTTTTGAACTTCCGGAGCAACTTTGTGAAGCGGAGCTTAATCTCCGATGATGGGAAGAGTACTGAAAGAGTGATTCGCCTTATTCAAAAATTAAGTCGGCCCGAGTGATAAAAAAAATAAGAGCGAAAATTGGTGATTCTAAGCTTCTTCAAAGTGATTTTGGAGAAACTTTAAAGCATACTTGGACCTATTTATCGGGGAGCGTAGCCTTAAAAAGCCTTAGCATAATCGGAATACCGATAATGACCAGACTCCTAACTGAGGAGGATTATGGAATTCTTAATATATTTTTCACTTACACCGTTTTGGCGGCAACAATATTTACTCTGAATACCCATGTCGGAACCGGACGTTACTATTTTGAAAATGATCAAGATTTTAAATCCTTTTTTGGGACCTCACTGGTTGTTTCATTATCCATGTTAATAGCTACCTTTTTGGCTACCGTTGTTTATGCAGAGCCTATTGCAAGATTCTTGGATTTACCTGTCATCTGTATTTATTTTATTGTCCCCTTTGCTTTCAGTAATGTGTTGAAGTCATTTCACATGCAAATTTTCCGAGCCAAGCGTAAATCCAAAAAGGTTCGAAGCCTCAGTTTAATATCCGGCTATCTAGGATTTGTGCTGGGAGTGCTATTGGTTTATCTTCATCCGGTAGAGGAGCGTTTTATGGGGCAGTTATGGGCCGGGCTGATCATGATGGTCGTTTCTGGCTCTATTGTTTTTTACAGGCTCGCAAAATATATTAAGTTTGATTTCAAATGGGGTCATTTGCGGTATATGTTTTCATTCGGAGTTCCCTTAATGCCAGCTTATTTGAGTGGTTTTATTCTTGCTCAGTTTGACACGGTAATGATTGGCTCTTATCTAGGAAAAGCTGAGGCGGGCCAATACAGCTTTGCCTATAATATTAGCATGTTGATGGTTATGGTGGTGAATGCCTTGTTCTATTCTTGGACGCCCAAGTATTTTGAATATATGAAGGCGGAAAATTATGAACAACACGATAAAGATACCTTGAAGCTCTTATCTATAATTTCTTTTTCGGCTTGTGGTCTGATTCTATTCTCAGATTGGATCGGATATATACTAGGTTCAGTATCGTTCCATAAGTCCTTGTATTTGATCCCGCTTATTATCTTTGGGCAATATTTGATGGGCATCAACCCTATCTATAAGCGCCATATTAGTTTTTCAAAGAAAACCATTTATACCTCAGTCATTGTACTTCTTGCAGGAGCTCTAAATATTTGGCTGAACTCTATTTATATTCCCAAAATAGGGGCAGCAGCAGGGGCTTATACGACGGTAGCATCTTATATGGCAATGTTAGTTCTTACCTATTTAGCCGTAAAGTATTGTATAAAATTGCATGTCACTCCAGTTTTAGGGATTGTTGCTAGGGTGTTAGTAGTTGTGGCAGTTTGTGGATTTTATTATGTTGATTTCTATTTTTTAGAACTGTCGGTCTTCTTACAGATTGTTTTAAAATTTGGGCTTTTACTTGTAAGCGGGCTACTTCTCTTATGGAAGATGTTTCCGTTTCAGAGTGGCAAAACACCCTTTGCTAAAAATTTATTTAAAAAAAACTAACTAAATAATTATTTGATGAATCTTTCAGGGAAAAGCATATTAATAACCGGAGGAACTGGCTCCTTGGGTAAGGCTTTAACCAAGCACGTCTTAAATTCTTTTCCAGAGGTTAAGCGTCTGGTTATTTTTTCTCGAGGTGAGCAAAAGCAATTCCAGATGGCCCAAGAATTTCCGATGGCTAAGTATCCGCAGATTCGATATTTTATTGGAGATGTTAGGGACCGAGAACGCTTAGACCGAGCTTTTAAAGGAGTTGATTATGTCGTCCATGCTGCGGCCATGAAACATGTGCCTATTGCAGAATACAATCCTATGGAATGCGTGAAAACGAATATTATGGGTGCGGAGAATATTATCAACGCCTGTTTGGATTCGGGTGTGGAGCGCGTTGTAGCCTTATCAACAGATAAAGCGGCAGCCCCAATTAATTTGTACGGTGCTACTAAGTTGGCTTCTGATAAACTATTTGTAGCAGCTAATAGTATTACTGGCTGGAATCCTATTCGTTTTTCTGTAGTACGTTATGGGAATGTTATGGGATCAAATGGTTCGGTAATTCCATTTTTTATCAATAAGCGTAGGGAGGGTAAACTTCCGATCACCAGTGAAAAGATGACTCGATTCAATATCTCATTACAAGGTGGCGTGGATATGGTATTGCACGCTCTAGAGCATGCGTGGGGTGGAGAGATCTTTATACCAAAGATTCCTTCTTACGACATTATGACCCTTGCGGAGGCGATTGGACCAGATTGCGAAAAGCCAATCATTGGTTTACGTCCAGGTGAAAAAATTCATGAGGAGATGATTACATCTTCTGATTCTTATTTCACATACGACTTAGGAAAATATTTCACCATACTTCCTTCGAGCCATAGCTGGAACCTAGATGATTTTGTCAGGACTTTTAATGCTGAAAAGGTAGCAGAAGGGTTCCAATATAATTCTGGGGAGAATAAACATTGGGAAACTGTGGATTCGCTACGGTCCCTGATTAAAGAGCATGTCGACCCTGGATTTCAGGTATAAAGCAGCCTCTCTAAGAACTAAACTTATGGCTTTTTATCCTGTCCACATTTCTTCATGTAAAGAGCCTTGGGTTAATTCAAAAAATTAGAAATATGAAAAATGGTTATACAATTTTAGAAGTAGCTAATGTCCACGGCGGGAATTACAAATATTTTCAGGACCTAATTATCGAATTATCGGATTACCAGAAACCACATTACGGTATAAAGTTCCAGATCTTTAAAGCAGACTTAATGGCCCTGCCTAGTTTTTCTGATTACAGAATCTATGAGGAGCTTTTTTTTGACTGGGAGCAGTGGGAATCGATAATCACACAGGCTGCAGAAACTAAAGACATTTGGATCGATATTTTTGATCTTTACGGCGTGGAAGCGGTTCAACGATTTAATGAAAAAGTTCATGGTGTGAAATTTCAAGCTTCGGTATTAGAGAATTTTGAAGTGATCTCAGCTCTGAAAGAGACCAATATGAAAGGTAAGTATTTGATGCTAAATATAGCCGGAATGGAGATGGAAGATGTTCATCAGAAAATTCGGTTTATTGAGTCCGAGATTGATTGTCAGGAAATATTACTTCAGGTGGGGTATCAAAATTATCCTACTCCGATCTCTAAATCAGGGATCTTTAAGATAAGAGATTTACAGCAAAGCGGTTATTCAGTTGTTTTTGCGGATCATAGTCCTGGTGAATCTGAGGAAGCAATTTTTTTACCATTAATGGCGTATCATGCAGGCGCAATGGGGGTGGAAAAGCATGTTATGCTCGGTGATAGGCAAACTAAATATGATTATCAGGCTAGCATTACGACGGATAGACTTAAGGAATATGATAGGCAACTAGATAAGTACTTTTCAGGAATAGACACTGTTTTTGTCAACCGGCTTGAAGCTTACTATCTTGCGAAGACAATTCAGAAGCCGGTTCTCAATAAACCTATGTTCTCTGGTAAGGTGCCAAGTGAATCAGATTTTTGCTACCGTCGAACAGATGAAGATGGATTAATGCTTTCTGAAATTAAAGAACTTGTTGCTCAAGGAATGGTATTAAGAAGGGCGGTCCAAAAGGGTAAGGTTCTGCGAAGGGAGGATTTTAAAATACCTGTGGTAGCCCTGATTGTGGCCTGCCGATTGAAAAGCTCACGGTTGAAGTCAAAAGCGCTCCTCGATATTGGTGGCCTGCCTTCGATTCAGTTGTGCATGAAAAACGCCTTGCGCATTCCTGATGCGCATCATGTGGTTTTAGCAACATCGAATTTGGAGGATGATGCAGAACTTAAGAATCACACCTACGATGATTCGGTGATATTTCACCAGGGAGATCCAGAAGATGTCATTAGCCGTTATCTAGATATTTGTGATAAACTCAGAGTGGATACTGTTATACGATTAACTGGTGACTGTCCTTATGTCTCACAAGAAATTGCCTCCATTCTGCTCAAATCCCACCGCAATACGGGAGCGGATTACACTGCGGCAAAAAACTTCGCAGTTGGGACTTCAACTGAGATCATGGAAGTCGAAGCATTGCG
Organism: Opitutia bacterium; assembly: GCA_002722545.1. Lineage (GTDB taxonomy): Bacteria > Verrucomicrobiota > Verrucomicrobiia > Opitutales > Seribacteraceae > Seribacter. Next base: position 26,330 of record PBMI01000039.1, read on the forward strand.
TAAGATTAAAAGGCATTTTAAGTCTGCTGATTACTCTGAATATATGACTTGGTATTTTATGAATAACCAAGATCATTTTAAAACTAATGTGGTTGAATTACCTGAAGATTATGTGCGAAATTACAGGCTAACCTTAGATTATCAGGAAGACTTGGACCTATTGAACAAGATAGCAGACTATTTTGCAGAAACTGGAAATATGTATACACTGCGTGAACTTTTCGATTTCCTCGATGGTAATCCCGAGGTTGTGGCACTTAATAGTGATATGAAATTAACCTATAAAACTGATCAAAAGCTTATCAATTTATTAAATGAGAAAACCAGAATTATCGATTGATAGAAATGAAACAGAAAATGTTAGTTACTGGGGCTTCAGGGATGCTAGGTGGGACATTAGTTAGATATTTTTCTCCTGTTTTCGAAGTCTACGCAAGTTCTGGACAGTCAGAGTTACCCTATGCGGAAAAACACCTGACTTTCGACCTAAATAGGAACGACTACGAAGTGCTACTCGAATGGGCTCAACCTGATATTATTATCCACTCAGCAGCATTGACCAATGGCAACCTATGTGACCGTAATCCCGAAATAGCTTTAAAAACCAATGCGTTATCTCTGAATAAAATTGCTCTAGGTGCTAAACCAGAAACGAGAATTATACATATATCAACTGATGCTGTCTTTTCTAGTAGGGCTCATAATTCGAATGAGAATGATTTTGCGGGTAGTGACAGCGTATACGGTAAAAGTAAAGAGCTCGGGGAGTTTTTTCTACAGTTGAGATCTCAAAACTTCACAATAATTCGCACAACAATAGTGGGTGTCAATCAGCTTGAAGGAAGGCAGGGCTTTGCTGAATGGATAGTTAAATCTGCAAGGGAGAAAGAGAGAATTGGGCTATTCGATGATGTATTTTTTACCCCGATCTGCTGTTCTACCTTGGCCCGGATCATTTTTAAGATTCTTCAAAATGGCTACTTTATAAATGAGAAAGTTCATATCGGAGCCTCCGAGATTTATTCTAAATATAATTTTGGTATTTCTTTGCTTAAGGAGCTTGGTCTGGGGACTGACCAGATTGAAAAGAGTAAAATTACAAACTTTTCCGGAAGGGCAAAAAGAGCAACGGATCAAAGTCTAAATAGTTCTTATTTTGAAAAAGTCACTGGGATTACGCTCCCGGGGTTAATAGAAACAGTAAAGCAATTAAAAAAAGATTTCGATGAATAAAAAGATATCAAACTTTAATAAATAGATTGTAGAGAATGGCCTATGCTTCTAGCAAAGCACTTTACGATAGGGAGGAGGACTTTCAAATCGAAACGGATGACCGTCATTTCATTTCTTGTTAAGGGTAACCCTGGTTGGTATACCGAACTCTAGGATTAAGTGTGGCACAAACTGTAAGTTTTTTAACCCGTTTAAAGGGCTCCCCTAAAAGAAGGGCAAATTCTGATTGACTGGGTGTTCAGCTAACCAAAAAAAGTAAGGAATCGAAAGAATTTGATCGCGTGAGTTTTAGGGTTTCTATCGTTGTGAAGGTCTCTTTTTTAAAATAAGGACACGGATTTTTGATCCAAGGTGAGCCCCATCCTCTATCGAAGTAAATGACCTTAAAAGTTCTTGCCAAGGCTTGTAACCGCGAACAAACTTTGGTTGGGAAAGTGAAATTGGGATCTTCAAAACTAGGCATTAGGCGATGTAGGGATGATGCGTTCGGTGCAGGTAGTTCTATTACTGGTTCCTGCCTTTATACAAAACCAATTCCACTATCAAAAATTAAGGTGCGCCAAAAATAAAACTAACGAAATACTTTGATGGAGATTAAAAAAAGGGAGATCAAAGAAGGTAACCCGACCTATTTTATTGCAGACATAGCTGCGAATCATGATGGTGATCTTCAACGGGCACTCGACCTTATCTATAAAGCAGCAGAGGCTGGTGCAAATGCTGCTAAGTTCCAGCATTTTGATGCGGATACAATCATCAGTAAGGAAAGCTTTGGTTCAATGTCACAACAGCTCTCCCATCAAGCGAAGTGGAAACAGAGTGTGTATGAGGTTTACAAGGGTGCGTCTGTCCCTTGGGAATGGACTGACGACCTCAAAAAAGCGTGTGATGCTGCTGGAGTCGATTTTATGTCAACACCTTATAACTTAGGGGCAGTTGACATGCTTGATAAATATGTTGATGCCTTCAAAATAGGCTCAGGAGATATTACCTGGATTGAAATAGTCGAAGCCATGGCAAAGAAACAGAAACCCGTTATTTTAGCCAGCGGGGCATCTTCCCTTCAAGATGTGGAAAGAGCAATGGTTGCACTTAGAGGGATAAACGAAGACGTCTTACTCATGCAATGTAATACGAACTACACAGTAGATTTAAAAAACTTTAAGCACATCAAGCTAAAAGTCTTGAATACCTATCGTGCTTTGTATCCTACAGTCCCCTTGGGCTTAAGTGATCACACGCCTGGACATTCAGTAGTTCTTGGAGCGATTGCACTTGGGGCATGTGCTGTTGAAAAGCATTTTACAGATGACATTGGGAGAGAGGGGCCAGACCACGGCTTCTCTCTAGACCCATTAACTTGGAGAGACATGGTTAATGCGACACGAGAGTTAGAGAATGGTCTTGGAGTTAATGGCATAAAAGAAGTAGAAGAGAATGAGAAAGAGTCAATAATTGTTCAGAGGCGAAGTTTGACCGCTGCTAGGGATCTTGGTGTCGGTGAGGTGGTAACCAAAGCAGATATAAAAGTGTTACGGCCCGCTCCATCTGATGGAATTCCGCCCTACCTGATTGATGATGTAATCGGTAAGGTGACGACTTTACCGATAAGTAAAGGAGATCATATAAAATGGATCCAATTTAAATAATTCGTAGAATAATGGTTAAAATTTCTATAATTATTACTTCTTATAACTACGAAAAATATATTCAGCAGGCAATCACTTCTTGCCTCAATCAAGAGGATTTTGGTGAGTATGAAATCATAGTGATTGATGATGGTAGCACAGACAATACATTAAAAATCCTAACCAAGATTAAAGATCCGAAGTTTAGTTATTATGCGACTCAAAATAAGGGTATTGAGCATTGTGCAAACTATGGCTTTTTAAGGTCCAAGGGTGAGTATTTACTCCGTGTGGATGCTGATGACTTACTATGTCCTCATTATCTCTCCGAGATGGTAAAAGTGCTAGATTCGCGGAAGAACTGTAGCTTTGTTTATTCAAATTATTACAGTATTGATGAGGAAGGGAAGATCTTAAGTTCATCTTCTTTACCTCCTTTCAATGCAGATGAAATAAGAGGGCGGGGAGATTTTTTGGCAACTGGCACACTCTATCGCAGATCATCGATTCAAAAGCATGGGTATTACTCTGAAAAAGTGAAGAACTGTGGGCTGGAAAATTTTGAACTGATATTAAAAATAATTAATAATGAGGGTAGAGGATGCTTACATGAATCGATTTTATTTTCTTACCGTAGACACTCCCAAAATATGTCACAATTAAAAAGAAATCAAATTATCAAATACGGCAATTTGATTTCCCAAAAGATTTCAGGTAAAAAATTTAAAACGAACAGATATCACCCATATCAACTAGTGATTAATGATGAAGAAGATACTGATAGTGGCCGCTCATCCAGATGACGACGTGCTGGGATGTGGAGGGCTAATTGCGAAATATTCCAGAACCAAAGAATTTAGAGTTGTTTTTATCGGCGAGGGATCTTCTTGCCGTTTTTCAAGAGAGGAGCAGCAAACTGATAAGGTGCTATCTACGATTCGTGAGAGAAATGATTATGGGAAGGAGGCTTTAGGAATTCTAGGCGTGAGAAACTATTCTTTTCATGATTTACCTTGTGGTAGATTGGATCAATTTCCGATTCTAGAAATTAATAAGATTATTGAAAAAGAGATTTCTGATTTTGAACCTGACACAGTATTTACACACTCCGAAAAGGATACGAACAATGATCACGTGGTGGTAAGTCGGTCAACAATGATGGCCACGAGACCAGGAGCCTTTAGCTGCGTCGAAAGAGTATATGCATATGAGATACTCTCCTCAAGTGAATGGAAATTTACTGAAGCTTTTGAGCCTAATTATTTTGAAGAACTAACACGGGAACAGGTGGAGCTGAAATGGAAATCCCTCGCAGCATATAGAAGCGAAATCAAAAGCTTTCCATATCCTAGATCTGAGGAAGGAATCCTCACTTTAGCCAAATATAGAGGGATGCAAGGAAATATATTTTACGCAGAGGCATATAAATTAATTAGGCAAATCCAGAAATAGCCAATGAAGATTGCATGTATTACCTATCGAACTTGGGCTGCAAGAATTTATCAAAGGCTAGTCAAGAAATATAGGCAGCATACTTTTCTAGTATGGGAAAAAAAGGAAAGTTATGAAGCTGCTAAACTAGAAAATTTCGCTCCAGATTTGATCTTATGGTATGGTTGGAGCTGGATGATTGAAAAGCGATTTACTGAGAACTTTTTCTCCATAATGCTACACCCTTCACCCTTACCAAAATATAGGGGTGGATCGCCGATCCAGAACCAAATAATTAACGGTGACTTAGATTCAGCAGTGACATTGTTCAGAATAACGTCCGAAGTTGATGCGGGAGATATTCTTGTTCAGGATGCAATGAGATTGCAGGGGTCGATCGACGATATCTTCGAAGAAATTACTAATGTCGGTTTTAAGGCAACTTGTAGGATAGTTGACGGAAATTATAAATCGATCCCCCAGAACCATGAAGAAGCCACTTATTATAATAGAAGACAAGAGGGCGAGTCTGAAATTACCCTGGAAGAGTTTAAAAACAAAAGTGGTGAATATCTTTATAATAAAATAAGAATGCTAACTGGGCCCTATCCTAGGGCTTTCCTAAGGACTAAAGATGGCCGTAAATTATTTTTTGAGAATGTGTCGCTTTCCCAGAAGTAGACTACGATTATATTGCAGGAGGATTAAAGTCCCACCGGAACACTCTTTATTTTATGATTAACCCAGGCCATTGGGCTAATGCAGCAATAAAAGAAAATGGAAATTAGACTTTCGGAAAAGGTATTAATTAAACTTGAGGATGAGTTAAATCAAATTTCACTACTAGAAATGCCCTTGGGAGGAGTCATGGCCAATTTCTTTATTGTCGATTTCCTTTACGGAAATAGAAATTGGAGTAGGAAAAAGTATTTTATTGATTTAATTTCATCTTTAAGCTTAAGATATCGAACCAATCGCGGAGTATTTTCCCAAAGAGCTGGCGAAATTGTGCCGCCGAATTTCGGTGAGAATAAAGCGCTATTAACATTCATTTCGTCTCGACCGTATCTGTTCAACATTAATTTTGAGCTCTGGAATTTACTGGGCGAGGATGAAAGTATATCTTTAATTTTCAAGAGCGATTTAAGATCAAAATTCTCAAGTAAAACGCCAGGGGCTGTTATAGAATTGGCAAATTTTCAAGCGCCAGATTTTCAGGGTTGGGCTAAGGCTTACTCTGCGGTAGCTAAAGATATCAGGAGAGTTCTTAAAAAATTTAGGCGGCAAAATAACTTGTCAAGAATGGTTACACGACGTATCCAAAATAAATTGATGGAACAGAGCCAAAGCCTTTATTTTTATTATGGAGCTTTGGCATATTTAAAGCCTAGGTACATTGTAGTAGAATCCGATCGTTATAGCCTAACGAGCCCGTTAGTTGTTGCAGCGAATAGCTTAAATATACCAACTTACACGATGATGCATGGTGCTGTAAATTATGGGTTTGCTTATCTACCTCTCTTGGCTGATAAACTTTTGTGTTGGGGCCGTCAGCAAAAACAAATGTTAGTCAAATTTGGAGCCGATGAGGAGCGAATAGCAATTACTGGTGCGCCACAATCATCAAATTTGATTAAAGGTTCCAAAGCTGAAATAAAGGAGAAGCTAAGCTTGAAGTCCAATCAGAGAGTTATAGTCCTTGCTACAAACCCTATGAGTCCTGAGCAAAGAGCTGGGTTACTAAACATTTTTTGCTCTGTTATAGAAGGTAATGAATCTTGGAAGGGAGTGGTACGGTTACACCCTTCTGAACCTATAGAATTGTATTCATCTTTGATAGGTAAATATAAAGATATCTTATTTGATAAAAATCAAATTTTAGAATTTGACGAGACGCTAGCTGTTGCAGATTTAGTCTGCGTTTATAACTCAGCTTTCGGTCTTGATGCTTTGTTTAAAGGAGTGCCGGTAAGTGTGATTAATGTTGATGAAGAGTTCCTCGGGCAAGGTTCAGACTTGATAAATGTTGGTCTCCTCAACGAATCTAAAAGCGCAGAGGAATTAAAGGAATTCATAAATAAATGGGCAAATAGTTTAGATTTTAAGACTAGCTACCAGAAGAAATGTGATTTCTATGCCTCTGATTATTGTGCTTATTTTGGACGTGAAGCCGCAGAAAGAAGTCTACAATTTTTCAATTCTCAGTTTGCCTAAGCGCTAAAAAATGCGAAAGAAGATCCGCTCATTTTTAAGACCTCGTCTGATTAAGTATTTCAAAAGGGTCATGTTCATGCAAAATGATGTGGTTTTAGAAAGGCTTAAGGAAGCTGGTTTATTGGAGATAGGCAATCATACTTATGGTAAGATAGTAGTAGACGCCTATGAAGGAAGCGAATCTAAAATCACCATTGGGAAGTATTGTTCAATAAGCCGCGATGTTCGGTTTATAAATGGAGGAATCCATCCCGTCGATTGGGTTTCATTATATCCTTTTCGAATTCGTTGGAATCAGGAAGGAGCCTACAAGGATGGTATGCCTACAACCAAGGGACCCATTCATGTAATGAATGATGTCTGGATAGGAACAGGTACAACAATATTCTCTGGAGTTACAATTGGGGACGGCGCAATCATCATGGCAGGTTCTATTGTTTCTAAAGACGTCCCTCCATTTACGATAGTTGGGGGAATTCCAGCCCGAGTAATTCGCCCTAGGTTTAGTTTGGAAGAAATAGAGGCCTTGCAAAAGATCCAATGGTGGGAATGGGAGGAAAAAAAAATAGCCGAAAACATTGAGCTACTCTCCAGTCCAGACTTGACTGACTTTATAACAAAGTTCGAAGCGGATATCAAAAATGAGAATTAGTTTTGACCACTCACTAGTGGGAGCGTTTAAAAACGTGGCTATTTGGGTTTAAAGTGCTAGGAACTGGATAGAGCGAATTAGCTCAGTATAATTTTTACAATCAAATTTTTTTTACAATCAAATTTCAATAACCATGAGTGAAGTTAATGTTTTAGTTACCGGAGGAGCGGGCTTTATAGGTGCTCATGTCGCGGAGAAATGCTTAGAATTAGGTCATAGAGTAATAGCTCTAGACGATTTAAGTGGCGGTTTCGAAGACAATGTTCCCGCAGGTTGTCATTTTGTAAAGGGAAGCATCAACGATGTTGACCTAATCAACAACCTATTCAATGAGTATAAGTTTAAGTACGTTTATCATTTAGCTGCTTATGCGGCAGAAGGTCTGTCTCACTTTATTCGTCGCTTTAACTATACCAATAATGTCATAGGATCGCTAAATCTAATTAATGCCTCTGTAAATACGGGGACGGTAGAACGATTTGTATTTACAAGCTCCATTGCAGTATATGGTGCCGGACAGGTGCCTATGGATGAAGAGATGCGCCCTCAGCCTGAGGATCCCTATGGCATTGCAAAGTTTGCGGTAGAAATGGATTTGAAAGCGGCCCACGAAATGTTTGGACTTAATTTCACCATTTTCAGACCACACAATGTCTATGGCGAAAAGCAGAACTTAGGTGATCGCTATCGCAATGTTATTGGTATTTTCATGAACCAAGTCATGAAAGGAGATTCAATGACCATTTTTGGTGATGGTGAACAAACCAGAGCCTTCAGTCATATCGATGATGTAGCGCCTCTTATCGCAAAATGTGTGGAGATGGAAAGTACATGTAATGAGATTTACAATATTGGTGCTGATAAGCCCTACTCGGTGAACAGCTTGGCTAAAATCATCGCTGAGACCTTCGAAGTAGAAGCCAATATCAATTATCTAGATGCTCGTAATGAGGTGGTTCACGCTTATTCGAATCATGATAAAGTGGTTCAAACTTTTGGTGAGCAAGACTTTGTGACTCTCGAAAAAGGAATTTCACAAATGGCAGGTTGGGCTAAAGCTAAGGGACCAAGACAAAGTTCAACTTTTAAAGGGATCGAAATTTTGAAAAATCTCCCTCCTTCATGGAAGGCAGTCATTGAGGACTAGGTTTATTATTTTTTCTCGATTTAAATTTCTGCATAGGTGAATACCAAGCATAAGATACCTAGAACTTTGGTAGTAAATGATAATCTCCCACCATTTGTTGGTGGGAGCATTACCATGACCTATAATTTGTCTTTAGGTCTCGATTTTTCTGAAAGCGCAGCCATTTCCCAAGAACGCAAGGGTTTTACCTTCGCTTCAGGGTTTGATGATTCAATTGGGATTGACATTCAAGAAACGAAAATCCCCGGATTAAATAAGCTGTTTTATCGGGGAAGTCGATTTGGTTTCGTCACAATTTTCATGATGTTTCGAATTCCACAGATTGTGAGAGCGGGCATAAAAGAGGCAAAACGAATCAATGCGGAGGTGGTATTCACCAGCTGGCCCACGGAGCATTTTACCATTGCTGCCTGGATTATCGCAAAACGGCTCAAGCTTCCTTTAGTGGTTTATTACCACAGCTTATGGACTGAAACTAAGCATAATTTCATCGCTAGAACCATTGCCAAGATCTTTGAGAAGCGGGTGAATAAAGCGGCTAAAAAAGTTTTGGTTGCGACCCCGCCAACCGGTGATTATTTAAAGGCTAAGTTTGGAGTTGAACCGGGTGTAATAGAGCATGCTATTAACACGAACATATGGGCTTACAAACAAAGAGAGTCAGTTTCACGAACTACTCCTCGAAAGATTTTAATGCTTGGCGCAGTCAATAAATTTAATCGAGACAGTGTTGTAGCCTTTGCAAGGGCGATTTCAACTTTAGATGACGTACAACTGACGATTTTAACCGGTCAGTCAATTAGTGATCTGGAAACGTGGGGTGTTGATACGACAAAAGTTGAATGCTTCTTTTGTCCTCGTGAGCGATTAATTGACACCATCCTTGGTTCGGATGTTCTTTACCTCGCCATTGGCTTCGATACTCCCATACCCTTGGAGACCAGAGTTGTGATTCCCACTCGATTAATGGACTACCTTCCTGCTGGAATTCCCACAATCGCCCATGGGCCAGACACTACATGGACCATTCAAGAAGCGCGAAATAGAAACTGGGCCAAAGTCATCAATACCTTGGATTCAGATCAGCTAAATCAAGAAGTTAAGCACTTCTTGGAGCAACGTAATTATGATGATATACTTAAAGGGTCCAAGGAGGAAACTGAACGCCGAGATTTTGTGAATGTGAGTAAAACCCTTTCCCAAATATTAATCGATGCGACCTCATAAACTCAATGAGCAATCTGGATGTGTGGTATAGCAGGAGTATATAATAAAGCGGCCAATGTAGACGAAGCCCAACTCTCTAGGATGTTGGACATAGCCGTTCACCGCGGACCGGATGACCAAGGTACTTACCTGGCATCGAATGGTCATTTTGGTATTGGGATGAATCGTCTTTCGATTATTGATCTATCCTCGGGGAATCAACCTATCTGGAATGAAGATCGCAGTTTGATAATGGTGTGCAATGGCGAGATTTACAATTACAAAGCCTTACGGCAAGAGCTCGAAGAACAAGGCCATGTGTTTTCTACTAACAGCGATGTAGAAGTAGCCTTGCACCTTTTTGAGGAAGACGGCCCAGAAGGTTTTGGCAAATTGGACGGCATGTTTGCGCTGGCGATTTATTCCGAGGAAAAAGAGGAGCTGACTGTCGCGCGCGATCGACATGGAATCAAACCGCTTTATTTTTCAGCTAACGAGAGCGATCCTTTCTATTTTGGATCTGAGCCCAAGTCCATTCTTACGGTTAATCAAGATAAGACCGTTAGGGAGGATGTAGTTTTGGAATACTTGGTATGGGGCTACTCGCGAAATGGAAAGTCAATATGGGCTGATTTAGAGGTGTTACCGAAGGGTTCTTTCCTTCGCGTTTCCAATCAAGGCCATACCGTCAACGCTTACTACAAGGAAGAGAAGCAAGAAGATTTCCCTGACTTTGAGTCAGCCATCAAGGCGATACGAGAAGGAATGATTGAGGCTGTAAAAAGCCAATTGATGAGCGAAGTGCCCCTGGGTGTCTTTCTATCTGGAGGCATCGACTCAACCATAATAGTGGGCATAGTTTCCAAAATCTTAGGCAAGGAACTCAAAACTTTCTCCATGGATTTTGATGGCGCTCGTTACTCAGAGCTCGATAAGATCAATTACGTTTCCAACCAATTCCATACTGAGCATCATACTTTTAAGGCGAATAAAGATATTTTTGATTTACATGAAGATGTCATTCGAGCCTGCGATGAACCCTTTGGAGATCCAGCGGCCTTACCCACATTTTACCTCAGTGCAGAAACCGTTAAACATGTTACTGTAGCCTTGAGTGGAGATGGGGCGGATGAATTTCAATACGGCTACGGCCATCATCGTTTACCCAAAACTAAATTTGGTTTTCTTAAAAATGCCCTTTTTCATAAGCTCTTAAAAACCATACCAAGTTTAACCACGAGGCAATATTCTTTGTTATCTCTTACGGCTCCTAAGCAAGAATGGCCTTCTAATCTCTACTTTCTCTTAAAGAGTCAGATCTTTAAATCGGGGTCAGTTTTAGAGCATCCGAATTATACCAGCCTTGAAGATTATGAACGCCAATCCTATTTAGAGAACGATATTCTTCTAAAGACAGATCGGATGTCTATGTATCATTCTCTTGAAGCACGGGTACCATTTTTAGCCAACGATTTGGTGGATCTTGCTAAGCGCGTTCCAAAAAAGTTCCAAGTTCGAAAGGGCAGTGGTAAATCCGTATTAAAAGCCGCCTTTCCAGACCTTTTGGATGATGAAATCATTAATCAGAAAAAACATGGCTTTACTACTCCAGTGGGGGATTGGATCAAGCAATCTTATACGGAGGCGCAATTCCGGGAGTTGATCTTTCAATCAGGATTCCGGGTTTTGCTCAATGAAAAACGAATCAAAGGAATAATTCGCCAACACTTTACCGAGAAGTATGACCATGGCAAATTCCTTTATCGAATGCTCACAACGGCTAAATGGGATGCAAGATATCAGCCTCAATACCATCGCCAGGCCTTATGAAATCAGCAGTAATTTTAGCCAACCCCAGCACCGGCTATATGGTGGGCGGAGCCGAAAATCAACTGATTCAGCTCGGGGCGGAACTTTCGGCAGTAGGTAAGGAAGTTACCGTAATCGGATTTATCGATCACGTTCCATCCAATGATCCTTTTGACTATAGAAAAATAGCTGGAAACTGGGCACGACCCTTAGCTTGGCTTCGCCTTTTTCAAACTTTATTGGAACTAAGGCCAGATGTATTCGTTACTCGGGTTCTCAATCCATTATTGCCTATTTACGGTCTCATTTGCCGATTACTAGGAATTAAGCTTTATTACTTCTGCGCACATGATTGGGAATTAGAGTCGAGACCCGATAAGCGAATTAATGGATGGCGCTGGCGCTCTTTTTGGTTAGGGATTCAATTTGTGGATAAGCTGTTCGTTCAAAATAAATTCCAGCTTAGTGGTTTTAAACGACTGCTTTGGAGCGGGAAAAGTAGGGTGAAAATCATTCGCAATATCCCCTTGATGAGGCCAGCTGAGCGAATGGAGCCTCATGATGATGTGTTTATCTGGATTGGATCCTATCGTCCTCATAAAAGACCAGAATGGGTTATTGAAATAGCAAAGGCCCTACCTCACCATAATTTTGAAGTGGTTGTTGACGTCAAGCATCGTACAAAGGTAGCGGAGTTATTTCAAAATGCCGCTGAAACCATACCTAACTTCAGCTATATGCCAGGGGCATCTCGGGAAGAGCTGTTTGAAGTATACCGAAGGGCCAAGGCAGTATTAATCACTTCTGAAGGAGAGGGATTTCCCAATGTTGCGATTGAGGCTTGGTCGCAAGGTCGCTCGGTAATCTCAACCGTGAATAATGCCCTTTTAGATTTCGAACAGGGTGATTCGGTTACCATTGCGGAAGATCTGCACGCCTTTATTAAAGCAATTCAAGATACACCGTCAGATGATTGGTCTGCTAATGGAGCCTTCGCCCTTAAGATGTTCCAACAAGAGTTTCAGACCGAGAAAATTATCAAACAACTATTATCGTATTCCGCTTAAGGAAATTTAACCTGAACTTAAATGGGAAATCGATTACAGTATAGATTTTTAATATTCTGCTTTATCTGGTTCTTCCTTATGGATTATGTGCTTTTTGATACGGGTTTATCCAGCATTGCGGTGTATATCAATTACCTTCTTTATGTGTTCTTAGCGCTAAGGTTAATTTATTTCTTTATTTTTAAGCCTAATTCATTTTTGACTAATGGCGGAATGCTCTTTTTCCGTAAAAGTTCAATTTGGTTAAGCATTTTCGTTGCTTATGCATTCTTCCAAATCATCTTGAATCCGGATTTAAGTTCTTTTAGTTATTTCCGCCAAAACTATAGCGTGGTTATTCCCAGTTTTTCCCTTGCCATACTTATGGGATTAGCTGCTTTTAAATCTAGGAGGGGTGGCGATGCGCTTTTCAGAGCCCTTTATTGGGTGATGGCCATAGTAATTGTTTATTCTGAGATTTCCTCTTTAGCAATTGGTGCGGGCCAATTAGATGATTATGGTTTTAGAGCAGAAGGCATATTTAATCAGGCGAATAACTATGGTTACTTCCTAACCCTATTTGGGATAATCTCCTTATTCGACCTTACTGGTTTGATTAAAGTGAATAAGCGAAAATCCTTAATCATTTTTGGATTAGTAATTTGCTTAATATTGATTCTTCGAACGGGATCTTATGGTTCTATGATTCTTATAACCGGAGTTGGTGTATTCTTAAATTACCAGTTCTTAAAAAGGATTTCTCTCATCAAATTTATTGGGACTATTGTTATACTTATTATTGTTGTAGTAACTGTTGTGAGCTCTAGTAAATTAATTGGTTCGGCTCGGATCGACGCTTTATGGTTTTTATTATCTGGAGGATCGAATGAGAAAGTTTTAAAGGAATCTACTTTCGACTTCCGATCGGCGCTCATCCGTAAAGGCTTTGAAAGGTCGTTGCAGAGCCCTTTTGTGGGCAAAGGCATCGAAGCTAGGAATGTTCCTATAGAAGAGAAGATGGTGACGGTTCACAATGTGTTTATCGTAGAGCTTTTGAAAGGAGGACTTATTGGACTGGGCATTGTGATAATGCTTTACTTCGAGCTTTGGAAATCAATTGGGAGAATTCAGAACAAATTCAGACTAAAAATGGCCTCGATTCTTTTTTCTTATATTATTTTCATAGATAATACTCTTACTTATGCGTCATTCTTATCAATGAATTCAGGTGTAATTGCGCTTGCTTTGATTACGGGCCTAATTCTGGTAGATGCATATGAGTCTAAGAGATCTAGAATTGTCGTACAGCGTAAAAGCTTGTTACGTTCATTTTGAGGGATAGTGTTGGAATTAATTTTAAATAAAAAACGTTGGACGTAGTATTTCTAGGAGCAGGAAGATCAATTCGATCAAACCTGCATAGCGCACTAATGGAATCAGGTTATGGTTCAAGGGTAATAGACTGGCTACTTCAGGCCTATTCAGGCTATAATTTTGATCTTCAATTCGTTGTTGGGCATAATCTAAATCAACTGTCATCTAGATACCCAAATTACAAGTATATCCATAATACAAATTGGGATTCGACCGGTGCTACCGGGTCTCTATTTTGTGCAGATTTACCAACCGAAGGACAATTAATAGTTAGTTACAGCGACATTCTCTATCGCAAAAGCTTAGTTTCAGAACTAGAAAAATCAGAGAAAGACATCACCGTGGTAGTCGACTCCGCTTGGAAGGATCGATACCAAGGGCGATCGCAAGAGGATCTCGAATTGAGTGAAAAGGTGAATCTAGCCAATGGTCAGATTACCAGATTAGGACAACGGATTCATGCAGACGCTGCCGATGCCGAGTTTATAGGCCTTGTTACTTTCCAAGGAAAGGCGCTTAAATTACTGAATGAACTTAAAGAAAAGTCAATCGACCTACTGGGGAAAAGTAAAATTTCCTTTCTGGTAGAGGAAATGCGAGTTCGAGGTTTGAATGTTGGATGCATCGATGTTTTGGGTGACTGGGCCGAACTAGATGACCCTCGTGATTTAGCCCATTTCGTTCTTGGTACAAAGGCCCAAACCCTCGATCGGTTAGCTGCCGTTGTAAGCGAGAGCACGATTTTAGATCAATACACCTTCAAGGTTGAGAGCTGGAATGAGAATTCGGAGGCCGTTGTTTCAGGGATTATGGGAAAATTCTCCAATACCCGGATAGTTGCACGTAGTAGTGCTCTCACAGAAGACGGTTTTGCCTCCGCTAATGCTGGGGCTTACGATAGTATGCTCGACATAGACTCAAGTAGTGCAGATGCAGTTCGGGAGGCCATTGTAAAAGTGATTAACTCCTATCCAGATAACAATCCAAACAATCAGATATTGGTGCAGCCTATGCTGACTGATGTTCGAATCAGTGGAGTAGGGTTTACGAGAACCTTAAGCAAGGGGGCTCCTTATTACGTGGTGAATTACGATGACCAAACTGGGAGCACAGAATCCATCACTAGTGGAACTAGTATATCTAGCAAGACATTCGTTCTTCGCAGAGATAAGCTGGAAAGATTAAGTGGTCCGCCGGCTGAAATCATCCAGCTATGTGAGGCCTTTCGCGAGGTTGAGGATTTAGTAAATTACGATTCGCTCGACATTGAGTTTGCGATCGATAGTGGTGGCAGTATTTATATTCTTCAAGTACGACCTATTGCGGTGGATCATTCCGAGTGGAATGTAAGCGATGAGGACGTATTCCGCTTAGTAAGCAAGGCCGAAGAACAATTTGAATCACAGAATGGCGCATCCGCGATAGTAAAAGGCAACTCGGCGCTCTACGGATTGATGCCAGATTGGAATCCCGCCGAGATTATAGGGGTTAACCCAAGTCGATTGGCTTATAGCCTCTACCAGGAGATTATCATGAACGATATCTGGTCGGCGCAACGCGCTGAGTATGGCTATAGAGATGTGCGCCCAGTACCATTATTAAGATCTTTTGCCGGTCATCCTTATGTGGATGTAAGAGCGAGTTTTAACTCTTTCATTCCAGCGAAAATCGGAGATGCTCTAACGGGAAAATTGGTAGATTTCTATCTGGCCTACCTTAAAGATAATCCTGAATACCACGATAAGGTAGAGTTTGATGTGGTTCCAACTTGTTTCGATCTCAACTTCCAGAAATGGCGGGATCGACTTTCCGAAAATCAATTTAGCCAAGATGAAATCAATCAATTGGAGTCTGCTCTTCGAGGGATTACAAACGAGGCTATTTTTAGAAATGATCAGTTTTTCGACCAAGTCAATAAACTTGAAGGTCGATTAAGTCAAATACTGAACGAATCGAATCCCCTTCGACGAGCCTATTATCTCCTCGAAGATTGCAAGCGATTCGGCACCTTACCCTTTTCACATCTTGCCCGAAGTGCCTTCGTTGCGGTATCTCTCCTAAGAACAGCTGTTGAGATTGGAGCGATTTCAAATCAAGCCAAAGAAGACTTTTTAAGTTCTATTGAATCTGTGAGTCATTCCTTCACGCAAGGCATTGCCGATTTAGCTAAAGGTGATTTGGAAATGAAGGAATTTTTAGCTGAGTATGGTCACATCCGTCCAGGAACCTATGATATAACTTCCAAGAATTATCGTGAAGATCCCGAGTATTACATTAGGCCATTGCTGAAAAATGTGAAGGACTATCATGCGGCTGATTCGTCACAGGGTAATGCCTGGGAAGCAGAAAAAGAGGTCTTCCTAAAAGCTTGTCAGCAAGCTGGAATAGAAGCCAGCTTGGAGAATTTAGAATCCTTCATGCGCGGCGCAATCGAAGGACGTGAATATGCCAAATTTGTCTTTTCCAAAAATCTTTCTCTGGCCATGGAGGCGATGACCGAATATGGAGAAAGCTTAGGTTTGGATCGCGAAACCGTTTCGCATGTATCTTGGGGTGAACTTTATAAGTCGGCCGATATGGAATTAGAGCCAGACCTTATAGCAACCCTCCTTCAAAATTTGGCTAGCGGTGGTTCTCGCTGGAAAGAAATAGCTGCTTCCGTGGAACTTCCTCCGCTACTGACCGGTCAGCAAGACTTTTGGTGGTTCTATTATCCCGATTCACAGCCAAACTTTATCGGGACGGCAAGTATTATTGCTGATTGTGTAAATATCAGTCCGGAATTTGATGTAAATACCGACCTAGAAGAAAAAATCGCTCTTATTCTAAGAGCTGATCCTGGATACGAGTGGCTCTTTGGGCGTAATATTGGAGGCTTGATTACCATGTATGGCGGAGCAAATTCGCATATGGCCATTCGGGCTGCGGAATTTAACCTTCCCGCAGCCATCGGAGTGGGGGAGAAGGAGTTTCAGCGTCTAGTCAAAAGTAGAATGCTAAACCTTGATGCGGCGAATCATAAAATCGAAATTCTGCAATGAGAGTTGCGATAAGCCAACGAGTAGAAAATGTTTCGCACTATCACGAATTACGTGATTGCCTGGACCATCAATGGATTCCCTTTTTAGAACAAATCGGGCTACAAGTGGTTCTTATTCCGAATCAATTGAAGGATCCTTCAGCCTATTATCGCGATCTTAATATTAAGGGTTTGATTCTTAGTGGCGGTAATGATCCCGCTCTATTGGAACAGGCCAGGAATGTATCAAAAGAACGTGATGTTACAGAGGCAGCACTGATCAAAACGGCCCGAGCTTTGGGACATCCGATCGTTGGGGTCTGCAGGGGAATGCAATATCTCTGTTTGCAACTGGGAGAAAAACTCCGCCGTATCGAAGGACATGTAGCCCAACGTCATACTCTAATTTGCGAAACGGGTTTTACTTATCCCGATGGAATAGAGGTGAACAGCTATCACAATTGGGCTCTGACAGAACTTAGCCCCAAAAGCCCTTTCCAAAGAATGGCCCAGACTAAGGATAATTCCATTGAAGCCATAAAGCATCGAACTGATCCCATTTATGGTATTATGTGGCATCCGGAGCGCGAGAAATACTATTCTGAACATGACCTAAACTTCTTTAAAAATATATTTATCCATGACTAAAGCTATTATCCTGGCTGCTGGGCAAGGAACCCGACTTAGGCCCTTCACAGATTTTATTCCTAAGACCATGGTGCCGTTAAAGGGGCGTCCGATTATTGAGTACCAGATGGATTGTTTTCAGAATAATGGAATTTCTGAAGTGCATGTCGTAGCTGGATATAGGGAGGATAAGTTACAAGTCAAAAGGATTCAAAAGAAGCTGAACCCGGCTTATGACCGTACTAATATGGTAGCAAGCCTTTATGTCTTGAAAGACCTATTTGATGGCACAAGCGATATTATTATTAGTTACGGCGATATCATTTTTGATAATGCAGTTTTAGCCAAGATGCTAAAGGAACATGGAGATCAGATTTCCATTATTTATGATTTAAACTGGCTGAAATTATGGTCTTATCGGATGGAAGATCCTTTATCAGATGCTGAAAGTTTTAAACTTGATTCAGCGGGGAATGTGAAAGAAATTGGGAAGGAGGCCATAAACGAAGCAGATGTGGAGGGCCAATACATAGGTCTTATTCATGTGAATCAAAATTTCACTGCACAATTTTTTTCCCTTTATGAGTCCTTAGCCGGAAGCGGTCAATTATTTGATGGCAAGGATTTCGACAATATGTATATGACATCCTATTTACAGATGCAGATTGATAGAGGGACTTCCATTAGCGGTGTTCCCATCGAAGGAGGCTGGGTAGAGGTGGATTCTGTGCAGGATAAAGAGATTTATGAAAACATGATAGAACACGGGAAGATGTCTGAAATCTGTAAAACACTGGCCTAACATGAAAAAGCCGCACTTATTTTGGATCCTGATAGATTCTGCCCGAAATTATGAAACTGATCAAGATATGCGAGGTCTACCCAAAGCGGTAGTAGACTTCGGTGAGGAAGGGCTTTATTTCAAAAATGTTGTTACCTCTGCTCCGAGTACCTTGCAGTCAATCAGCAGCATGATGACCAGCAGCCCAAGTTATCTGATGTCCCGATCCTACAATAATTTCAGGGGCAAATTTTCCTGCTTTGATTACTTCCCTGATATGTTGAGAGATAATGGTTATGATGTTATTGGTGCCATCTACTTCAAACATGGTCGGGAAGTAATGTCGGATATGTTCGGCCTATTGAAGAAGAAGTTTTACCCGAAGGATTTATCGCATAGCAAAGAGATTTGGACTAATCAGGATGTTTATAACCTCTTTTTGGAGGTGATGGCAAAGCATGACTGGAATAAACCAACCATGACTTACCTCCATTTCAATGTGAGGGTAGATGACAATGTTTCGGACATCGTTAATCAGGTTGTAGACGATATGAAGTCAGGAGGTCTATATGACGATAGTGTTATATTAATGAACTCTGACCATGGCTACCCGGACGCCGATAAAGGTTATGACTTTGAAGCTGGTTTGAAAGAAGGTTGGGGTCATGATAAATATCTGACCGATGATAATATTTTAACCCCTCTCGTTATCAGACATCCGAAATACCAATCACGGAAAATTGAACAGGCCGTGGCCACAATTGATATTGTTCCTACCTTGTGTAAAATGATGGGAATTAAGGCTTCTGAGAAATTTCATGGATTGGATATTAGTACGGAAAATATTAATCCTAGAAAACGTTTAATCCGAACAGACAACCGATATGTGGGACAAAGTCCTTCTTTTCATGCCTACACCTCAGGTAGGCAAAAAGCGATTGTTTACCGAGAAACGGGAAAGGAAGACGATTACTCATTTTACAACTTGGAGACAGATCCCAAAGAAGAGTCTCCAAGTAAGGATAAGGAGCTGTATAAAGATCTGTATGAAGCTATTCTGAAGGATGAGAAAAAACTTTATGCTTTTCACGCTGATTTCCTGAAATCACGCTGGAATAAGGTTTTTGCAAAAGAGATCAGCGCCAAGCCCAAAAGCATAGTGATCGTATTACCAAGTACTCCTGCTTTTCAAGAGATTGTGAAGTCAGTTCTGGGAGAATTATTTCCTACTTCTAAGATTGCCCTTCACAAGGATGCGGGCTCCACTAAATATGATATAATGTTCCTTATAGTGGAGTCTGAAGTGCCCTGGGAACTTGGTAGTTTGAAAAATCATAGCAAAGGAATCAATGCTTTCAAAAAGATCTTTGTAGATAACAATGGTGTCCGAATAAAGAATCCGGTAGCACTTACGATGTATCGCCGATTTATTGGCAAAAGATGGGCGGTAATTTCACATGATCCGGGAGCGCTCTTTGACATTTTTGGGCGAGTAGTTAAACAAAAACTTCTGGATCCAATACGCTAGGAACCTGATAAATAACGGATAATTGGTTTCGAGATGAAGAGATCAAAAAAAGTAGCCTATTTAATTAGTGATTTAGGAACGGGCGGTCAAGAACGGCAATTGTTCTATCTCATTAGTAATCTTCCGGCGCATTATGATGCTTACGTTTATCCCATGAATTTTAATTCGCAGGATAAATATGTGGAGCCATTGAACAAGCTAGGCGTAACAGTGTGTGAGCTCGAAGGAGATTCTAGATTTCAAAGATTACGGGCTTTACGCAAAGCTATTCTTGAACTCAGTCCAGATATTATTCATTCGTACTCCTTCCACTTAAATTTTACGGCTTGGTTGGTATCCTTGTTTACCCGAGCAAAGGTGTTCGGTGGGGTTCGAAACCAATTGATTAATAATCGAGATCATAGTGGTAAATTTTCCTTTTATTCTAGTCTCTTATTTCCCCGCTTCCGAATTTCTAATCATTATGAATATTTATGTGGAGCCAGTTCCATGATACGCAAGATCGATAAGTATTGGACTAAAACTTTTGTAGTTCATAATGGTATCGACCTGAGAGATTATAAAAACTTTTTCCCTTCGGATTCAGGAATACCTCTGAAATCGGGTTCCGTTTTTAGATTTCATCCAGCCAAACGAATGGATTTAATGCTGCAATTATTTAGTGAGCTCAAGAAGGAAGGGATTCCAATCCAGCATCAACACGCAGGATCGGGAGATGATTTTGAAAAAATCAAACAGGAAATTCACAGACTTAATCTTCAAGACTCTTTTGAGCTTATTGGAGAGGTTAGAGATCTAAGTGAATTCTGGCGCGATAAACACATCATGTTTCATACCGCAGACTATGAAGGTTGTCCAAACGTAGTCTTGGAAGCGATGGCTTGTGGAAAGCCAATCCTTTCAACGAACTGCGGCGATGTTGAACACATTGTTCGGGAAGGAGAAAACGGTTGGGTAGTGCCTTTTGACAATCAAACCAAACTCGTAGATGTGGCTCGAAAGGTGGTTTCGGACCCAGGTAAGTTGAAAGCATTTGGCAGTCGATCCCGCCAGTTTATTGAGGGCAGTTTTTCGCTCCTATCCTATAGAGAAAAGGTGATTGGTATCTACGAGAAATTTATATAACTAAAGATTTGGCACTAAAAATATTCATGGTTCATGTCGGCGATGTGATTGAAAATCCAAAGCCGTCAAGGGAAGGGGTTTATCTTCAGCGCAAAGAATTAATTTCAGATGAATTAAGAACCTTTGAAAAGTATCATATTATAAACGCTGATTCTCAGATGGAATCGCTAGTGCAGTTTGGGGTGGATGTGCACTACGGGCACTTTTCGGATCGTAAGTCGATAAAAGATTTATGGAAAGCGGGTTTAGCCATTCGCAAGAGAAGTAAGGAAGTGGATCTCGTTCATGTTCTTTGGGGCACCACTACCGCTCTAGTCACTGTACTCTTCTCGCGTAAACCGGTGGTTATTTCTTTCTGTGGTTCGGACTTGCTGGGTCAAGTGGACGAGCATGGTCGGATTTCACTATCTGGGAAGATTTCAAGGTTTCTCTCCCAAATTTCAGCATTAATGGCCAGCTCGATTATAACCAAATCAGAGCATATGAAGCGCTCCTTGTGGGGTTTAAGTAAAGGTAAGGCCACGGCGATTCCCAATGGGGTGAATCTCGACAGTTTTAGGGAACTAGATCAAGCAGAAGCGCGGGCTAAATTGAATTGGCCTAAGGATGAGCAAACCCTCTTGTTTTTTAGCGGAGGAGGATCACCAGTTAAGAATCAAACACTAGCTCAAGAAGTATTTGAGAAACTAAGTAGTGATTTCCCCAAACTTAATTTAAGAATTGTCCATGGCGTTCCACACAGCGAGCTTATTAATTATTATAATGCGGGAGATGTTTTATTGTTAACTTCCTTTCACGAAGGATCAAACAATTCCCTTAAAGAGGCAATGGCTTGCAATCTGCCAATCGTTTCTGTAGACGTCGGAGATAGCAAAGAGCGAATTACTGATATCGATAACTGTAGCTTAATACCGAACTATAGTGCTAAGGAAATGGCCCTAGCTGTATCGGCTATTTTAAAAGATAGGAAGCGTTCTAATGGCCGTGAATTCATTGATCTTTTCAGCATGGATTATATAGCCCGCAAGGTCGTTGATGTTTATAAAGGAGCTATCAAATGATTAGTATCATAGACTATGGGATGGGAAATTTAGGCTCCATTCTGAACATGCTAACTAAAATTGGCCTCGAATCAAAACTAGAATCTGATCCCGATAATCTGCGGGCGGCCACAAGTATTATTTTGCCTGGTGTTGGGGCTTTTGATAATGCCATGGAGAGGCTTAATTCTTCGGGGTTTAGCGAAGCCATTACCGATTTTGCGAAAACGGGCTCACCCGTTTTAGGAATCTGTTTGGGCATGCAGTTATTGGCCAGTCAAAGTGAAGAAGGCGAGTTGAAAGGCTTGAATCTTATTCCTGGTGATGTGGTAAAGTTTAAAAGCAAAAGCATCAAAGTGCCTCATATGGGTTGGAATATTGTTAAGCCAAAAAATGAAAGCCTTTTCAGTCACTTAGAGAATAATAGATTTTACTTTGTTCATTCCTATTACTATTTTCCAGAGGAGAGTGAGCATGTGGCTGGAACTACTGATTACGGGCATACGTTCGTCTCTTGCATAAATCGCGAAAATATATTTGGGGTTCAATTTCATCCGGAGAAGAGCCATAAATTCGGGATGCAGCTATTAACTAATTTCTCTCGCCTCAGTGATCAACAATTTTAGGGTCATTCCCGTGCTATTATTGCAAGATGATGGACTGGTTAAAACTCGCCAGTTCAAGAATGCCCGCTACGTCGGGGATCCGATTAACGCCATTAAAATATTCAACGATAAAGAGGTCGATGAATTAATCTTTTTAGATATCGATGCCAGCAAAGAGCGAAGAGGGCCAAATTTCGAAATACTCAAGGAAATCGCATCAGAATGCTTCATGCCCCTGGGCTATGGTGGAGGCATAACCTCCATGAACCATGTGGATCGTTTGTTCCAAATTGGGCTTGAGAAGGTCGTTCTAAATTCCGTTGCGCTTACAAACCCAGATTTCATTACTGAGGTAGCCAAGAAAGTTGGGAGTCAAAGCGTGGTAGTTTCCATTGATGTAAAGCAAAACTGGCGAGGGAAACGACAGGTATATTCTCATCACAATAACAGTCTTGTGCCCAAGGATGTAGTGTCATTCGCCAAAAAAATGGAGCAGCTTGGAGCTGGCGAGATATTTCTCAATTCAGTGAATAGGGATGGCATGATGAGCGGCTATGATCTTGATATTATAAATCAAGTGGCTGAAAATATTTCATTACCTTTAGTGGCTTGTGGAGGTGCGGGCTCTTTAAATCATATGCAACAGGCCATTGCAGAAGGAAAAGCTTCGGCTGTTGGTGCAGGAAGCCTTTTTATTTTTCATGGGACTCATAAGGCGGTCCTAATCAATTACCCTAAACAGGAAAAGTTAATAGAATTATTCAA
Source organism: Opitutia bacterium (assembly GCA_002722545.1). Classification (GTDB taxonomy): domain Bacteria; phylum Verrucomicrobiota; class Verrucomicrobiia; order Opitutales; family Seribacteraceae; genus Seribacter. The sequence continues at coordinate 49,560 of PBMI01000039.1, forward strand.
TGGGAAATAGTGACGTTGTAATTTGTAAACAGTGTGTCATGGACACCCTAGGCAGATCGGAAATTGTTTTTGACGACAATGGGGTATGCGAATACTGTGAACAATACCGCGAAAAAGAAAAAATTAGAATGATCGATGAAGCAAATCGAGATGAATTGCTTCAAAAGATCATTCAAAGTATCAAAGTTAGGGGCAAACGTAAAAAATACGATTGCATCATTGGTGTTAGTGGGGGTACTGATAGTACTTATGTTGCTTTAAAGGTTAAGGAGTGGGGATTAAGGCCCTTAGCTGTGCATCTGGACAATGGATGGAATTCGGAATTGGCTGTTGAGAATATTGAAAAAACCTTGGACCAGCTGGACATTGATCTGTATACTCACGTGGTTGATTGGAGAGAATTTCGAGATATTCAGCTTTCTTTCTTAAAGGCTTCAACACCCGATATCGAAATCCCAACGGATCATGCCATTAATGCTATCCTACTACAATTAGCTGGAAAATTTGGAGTCAAATACGTGATCAGCGGGTCTAACTATAATGATGAGGGCGCCTTCCCGGAAGCTTGGGCCTACGGACATCTTGATTTTAAATACGTGAAGGGTATTCATAAGAAATTCGGGACGATCCCTATTAAAACTTACCCTTACCTAACGGCCAGTAAACTACTTTACAAAATAGGTATTAAGCGAATTAAGGTTGTGGCCATTCTAAACTACATGCACTTTAACAAGCAGGAAGCGAGAGCTCTTCTTACAAGTAAATTAGGCTGGCGAGATTATGGAGGTAAGCACAATGAATCAATTTACACTAAATTTGTACAGGAGTATATCTTGCCCATAAAGTTTGGTATAGACGTTCGCAAACCTTACTTGTCTGCCCCCATTCTTAGAGGTCAAATGACTCGAGATGAGGCTCTTGATCAGTTGAAAGAATCGATCGCTACGGAGAAAAGTCGCCAAGAACAAAAAATCTATTTTCTTAAAAAAATGGGGATCAGTGAGCAGGAATTTGAGGCTATCATGAGCGCGCCACGCAAGACCCGTTTCGATTACAAATCAAATTTAAAATTCATTGCATTTCTAAGAAAGGCTCTCAACTTCCTACGGAAAAGGGGCTTAGCAACATCATAAGAAGCTTTGTGCGGTATTTTTGGATTTATCGGTTATGGCAAGCCGAACTTTAAGGAAGCGGTTGATGTTATTGAACACCGTGGACCTAATGGTGATGGATTTCTTAGTTATGATGTAGAATCCCAAACTCTGGCTCAAACTCCCTTGGAAAGAAACGAGCGGTTTAAGATTGGCTTTGGGTTTAGGCGCTTGTCCATTATTGATCTCTCACATTCTGCGGACCAGCCATTTTCTTTGTCTGAACCTAATCTTCACATCATTTTCAACGGGGAGATATATAACTACAAGGAACTTAGGGAAGAGCTGGAATCTTTAGGTTATAGTTTTAGAACACACTCAGACACCGAGGTCTTGCTAACCTCATATCAGGAGTGGGGAGAGGAATGTGTCCATCGTTTTAATGGAATGTGGGCCTTCGCTATTTTGGATATCGGAAGCAGGCAAGTTTTTTGCGCAAGAGATCGATTTGGGATTAAGCCCTTTTACTATTATGCCAATCAGGAACAATTAATCTTTGGTTCTGAAATTAAGCAGTTCTTTACATCGGGTGTAGCAAAGGAAATCAACAATAATGTTATCAAGGACTTTCTTGAGAATTCGTTAGTGGACCATACCGAAGAAACCTTTTTCAAGAATATATTCCAGTTGCCAGCGGGGCACAAATTAATGGTTCGCTTCGATGAATACCAATTCAGTTATGAAATTGAGCGATTCTGGAAGCTAGAGAAGAGTGATGCTGATGATCACCTAAACTTTGTTCAAGCTTCTAAGAAATTCAAAGACTTATTGGAGGATTCAATCAAATTAAGAAGAAGAAGTGACGTTCCATTGGGTTCTTGCCTAAGTGGAGGCTTAGATTCTTCTTCTATTGTTTGTTTAGCGGCCAATCAGGTTGAAGGAGAGTTTAATACCCTCACCTCCATGTACGAAGGTTCTAAATTCGACGAGTCCAACTACGCTAAGATGGTAAACCAGAGTAACGTTAGGATTAAGGCTAATTTTTGTGGATTAACTGAGAATATTCTGGTCGAAGAGATTGACCAATTAATTTGGTTCCAAGACGAACCCTTTGGGAGCTTCAGTATTATGGCGCAATGGGAAGTGATGAAGCTGGCTAAGAAAATTGACGTAACTGTACTGTTGGATGGGCAAGGTGGTGATGAGTTATTAGGAGGTTATAGGAAGTATTATGCCTTTTATCTGAAGGAATTAATTCGTTCTGGCAAATATGTTAAGGCTTTAACTGAAATGTATTACCTCCTTAAGAACCGGGATTTTAACTTTATTAGTAAAGAAGGTTTTAAGAGATACCTTCTTTCAAATAGCAATGCTTCTTTTCTTTCTGAACGTGGTAAATCCTTGAAGAACATGAAAAAAATTGGCTTGTCTTCAGCCAATTCGGTAAGAGAAAAATCGCTGGAGGATATTGAGTTCTTAAGTTTCCCGGCACTGCTGCGTTATGAAGATCGAAACTCAATGGCTCACTCTATTGAGTCTAGGGTTCCGTTTATGGACTACAGGGTGGTTCAATTTGCCTACTCTACTTCTTCGGCTTTCAAAATTCGAAAGGGATTTACTAAAGCCATGCTGCGCGAGGCCTTAAAAGGTGTTCTTCCAGAAGGAATCAGAACCAGAATCTCCAAACTTGGTTTCGCCACACCACAAAGCGATTGGATGGAATCGGTTCTAAATCGGCATTTTAAGGAGTATTTTGCCAAAATGAATAACCCTTACTTAGACAATAAATACATCGCTGAGGAATTTGATTCCTACCCAAAGTCCGATCTCCATTCCTGGGATTTTTCGAGATTCTATATTTTTGATAAATGGTACAAAGCGCATTTTAGTAAGGACTTATGAGTGTCGGGAAAATTGAATCCGCCGATATTAAGGAAGTTGTAGAAGTACACCACCAGTCTTTCAGGGGCTATATCAATACCTGTATTGGAAAAAATTACACCTTTGGTTTTTTTCGTTGGTTCATTGGTTACTCTGATTCGGTTACCTTAAAGGTGTCTTCTGATAATGGTGTTGTAGGTTATGTTGTAGGAGCTAAAATTGGATACAATGCGGAGCTTAACAAGCATCTCAAGCCTCTAGCCATAAAGGGGGTCTTATTGAATCTCTCGGTTTTATTTCATAAGAATTTCCTCTTTATACTAAAGTCACGAATTAAGGCCCTCCTAAGCTTTTCTAAAAAAACCAGTTCCCAGGTTAAGGATCCTGATGGAAAGGGGTTATCGCTGGTGGGTATCGGCATTCTGCCAAGTGAGGCCGGCAAGGGCTATGGAAAAGATTTGATGAAGGCCTTTGAAGAAAAGGCCATAGAACTCGGCTACGACTATTTGCGCTTATCGGTATATAAGAGCAATGAACGGGCAATGGCATTATACAGCAAGCAGGGATGGCGAAGTGTAGAAACAGAAACGCCAATTCTGTATTTCTACAAAGAGTTTAAAAATAATCACGTGTTTCTTACAGATTTAGGAGGTTAAAAAATAAGGTATTTACAGAAGATCAATTGAAAAAATAACAGTTTGCCTACATCAAGGGGCCGATAGGAAATATGCTTGGGAAAAACAGATATATCGTATGCCCGAGGCATGGGGGCGTTTGACGTGGAAAACGATGAGAAATAAATGTGCTGGGGTTTAGTAAGCAGGCAGTTACAGAAGAGGTTAACGCCGTTAAACGGCATTCACCCTCTACGACTATATCAACTTTGTATCAAGTCACAGATACGGAGAAAAGGGGGTAAAACCTAATACCAAATCCCACCCTCTTCTCTCATTTTGAACAATGGCATAGTCATATCTATGGCTACGGTATATCCAAAGAAAGGTAATGGAAGGTCTAAAGCCCCTATTATTACGCTGTCTACTATCTGGCTAATGGCAAGCGCTACTCAAAGAGCAAAGGGCCTATGCGGCATTCTTCTCTGATGATCTAAATTTTGAAACCGCCGTTGACGACAGCGTGGTTTCCGTCGGTGACTCCACGAGTCTGACCTTTTCCAACCCGGTGCCGGGTGCGCGGAAGGTCTTCTTCAGGGTATCGAAAAACGGGCCCTAGTCCTTAAACGGGGATGAAGGGTGCGTTAATGATGAAGTGACCACCACCCGGGCTGTGCAAGTTTGATTAAATGGGGTGGTGGCATCGCTATTTGTTCGGCACTAGCCCCACGGATACGATTGTGACAAATGAAAAAAATTCTTTAACTAATAATTAACATGAAACCCCTGCTTGCCTGCACCCTGGTTCCTGTGACCTGCCAATTTGCTCACTGATTTCCCCAATCAAGCGACCTCCATGGGGAGTGAGTCCACTGCGCGCTTGAGTGTCTTCTGTGAGGATTTAACTGCAGAGGATATCATTTATCACGAATCATGGGAAATTGAATAACGGACACCCCCAATTATAAAGGGTACACGCGCACAAAAACATCGGGGGATACGGGTGGCGTGGTGCAGGCCTGTCCTTGATGACTACCATTCTCATTTTTATGGTCAGAGATTTTGATCTGATCCCGCTCAGGGGGTCTTTGTAAAGTGATTCCTGGACAGGGCACAATGAGCATGGCGCAGGATGCAGGGAAATTGGAAAAGTGTATCAAGTTGGGGTATCAACTTGCCATTGCGAGCCCCGCTTGTAAGGTATTGATGGTGGCTTTGATGCACTAGACCCTGTATCTAAAACGTTTGTCAATGGAGCCGGCTGACGGACTCGTATTGTCGACCTACTGATTACAAATGTTTAGAGAACGATTATGTGAAAGCTTCAGGAAGCTTTCATCTTTCGACTGGTTTGTTGGCTTTGTGCCCATTACTTCTAAAATCTTTTGTTCAAAAATCTTTATTTGATTCTCAGACCTGTAAAATGTCTTCGGCTAAATGTTGCCGACCTTAACCAGTTATTTTTGGTTTTCAACCGAGGCTACGACAGCCTTTTTGAATGAATCTGTAGTAGATTCAGGGTAATTGTGGATCAGCAGTTAATGAAATGAAGCGTTTGTTTGATATTTTTAGTGCGTTAGTTGGGTTGTTTCTTTTGGGACCTGTGTTTTTGGGTATCTTAACCGTTATTCTGGCTGCGCATGGCCGACCTGTTTTTTTCAAACAACACCGAGTTGGACGTAACGGAATCGATTTTCTCCTCCTGAAGTTCCGAACTATGTGTGTCCAGAAAGGGGCTGAGGCTGGACAGTTCGACGCAGGAGATTGTTCAAGGGTTACTTCAGTTGGAAAATTTCTTCGTAAAACTAAGTTAGACGAGTTGCCCCAAATTTGGAATGTCTTAAGAGGGGAGATGAGTGTTGTTGGACCTCGGCCGGAAATCCGGAAATGGGTCGAGGCTTACCCAAACCGTTGGCAAGAAGTCCTGACGGTTCGCCCAGGAATCACTGACCCAGCTTCGATTCGTTTCCGCAACGAGGAAGTCATTCTTGCTGAGGCTTCTGATCCAGAAGCAGAATACCGAGAAGTGATCCTCCCCCAAAAATTGGCTCTTTACGAAGAATATGTAGCGAACGCATCATTCGTTGGCGACATCGCTCTGATTTTTAAGACTATCATTATCGTCATTCGTAAGTAAGGACTTTAGAGACATGAATATTCCCTTTTCAAAAGTTGATTGTAGCGGTCTGGAAAGAGAACTGGTTTCTGAGGTTCTCGAAAGTGGCTGGCTGACAACTGCCTCAAAGGCTCAGCAGTTTGAAAAACAGTTTCGCAAGACCGTCGGTGCCTCATATGCCTGCGCCGTGAATTCCTGCACCGCAGGCTTGCATTTGGGGCTCGAGGCTCTGGGGGTTGGTCCCGGTGATCAAGTTCTCGTCCCGAGTATGACTTTTACTTCCAGCGCGGAAGTTATTCGCTACTTGGGTGCAGATCCCATCTTTCTCGATGTTGATTATGAAACGAGATTGCTAACTCCTAAGATTGTTGAAGAGGCTCTTTTAAATCATTCATCCATCAAGGCTCTCGTCGTCGTTCATTTTGGAGGTCAAGTTGCAGCGATGCCAGATATCGAGGGGAAGGAAGGAATTCTTTCGATTTGTAAACGTTACGGTGTTAAAATCATCGAGGACGCTGCGCATGCTTTTCCTTCAAGAATCGGTGACCGCTATGTGGGTTCCTATGGTGATGTGACCTGTTTTAGTTTCTATGCAAATAAGACGATTACGACGGGCGAAGGTGGAATGCTCCTGACCGAGGATGAAGAAATCTTTAAGCGGGTAAAGACAATGCGCCTCCATGGTATTAACCGCGATATCTGGGATCGTTTTACTGATACGAATTCCTCGTGGGAATATGATGTTATCGCTCCTGGTTACAAATACAACATGCCTGATATTAACGCCGCGATTGGTATCGCTCAACTAGCACGGGCTCACGAGTTCCGGGAGGGACGACAGAAATGTGCCGATTATTACGATCAGGCTTTAGAGGGTATTGAGTGCATAGACCTTCCTCTGTGTCTCAGAGAACGTGAAGGTCATTCGTGGCACTTATATCCCATCGTCTTGAATGAGAAGAGTTTTATGAGCCGCAATTGTTTCATCGAGCGGTTGAAGGAGCGTGGCGTTGGGAACTCTGTTCATTATAAACCGCTCCATCGAATGACCTATTACCGCGATTATTACAATCTGAAATCCCAAGATTTTCCAAACACAGAACGTATTTGGAAGGGGACTGTCTCGTTGCCGATTTATTTTGGACTAAGTGACTGGGAGTTGGAATTTGTTGCTCACGCCGTCAGGGAGGTTTTGGGTGTAAATTGACAGCCCGACTGGGGACTCGACGATGGAGCGTCGATGAATTGCCTTAGTTCATCAAGGGCGAGATGGCCATCGTTGGCCCGAGACCAACCTTGTTTAATCAAGACGAAGTGATCGTAAAATGGAGTTTACTCTTTTGGTTTCTCTTATCCTGTTCTCTTTGTTGGATCTACAGAGGGTAGCTCACGGGGCTAACAGGGATCCTTCTGCCTAGGACGAAAAGCCAGAGCTAAGAGGGCTTCATCGGCATCTCGATGGGATGGGGCCAGCATTAGCCGCCCATTTTAAGGCGCCCCAGCACGCGTTTGTAGGATCAAATCCTTGATCTATCCGGTGGGCCTGTCATTAAGCTTCTCTTGTAACAAGGCCGATAACTATCCCGTCACCTAATTATGAGATGATCAAAAGGTTAAAAAAAATTGCTCTAGAGAATCATCTATTAATGTCGTTATTTCTGACCGCCTTATGTTGTGTTGTGGGATTTTCCGGGGCCTTTCTCCTGCGCTTTGATGTCTTTTTCATCCCCGAAAAACATCTACCATGCCTGTTGATTGGGTTGCCGATCATACTCGTAATACGCCTGGTGACGCTCTCCATTTTTAGAGTGCACCGTGGGCTCTACCGGTATGTGAGCATCCATGATTTTGTGAACCTCTCGAAAGCGATCATCTTGGGATCTGTGGTTTTCGTGGTTCTGTGGATGTCCCTGCTGAATGATACTTATTTCATGCCGCGTTCCATTTTTTTGATCGAGGCAATTCTCAGTATGTCGCTGCTTTCGGGGATGAGAATTTCGGTGCGCTTGTGGCGGAGCAATCGCCAGCTGCGAGAGAGGCGAAGAGCAGAAGGAGGCGCTGGGCGCGCCCTCATCATTGGTGCCGGCAATATGGGAGAAACCATTTTCCGGATGGTGGACCGCCGTTTTCTGGGTAAAGACTTGGATGTGGTCGGCTTTGTGGATGATAGCGTGGGCATGCAGAAGACCTCGATTCACGGGGTGCCTGTCCTGGGGCGCCTCGATGCGGTGCCCGAGTTGGTGAAGGAGCTGGGAATCGAGGTCGTTATTTTTGCGATCCCGACCCCCCCTGAGGGACTCTATGCCGGGGTGCTGAACAGTTGCGACGGTTTGCAGGTTCGCTTCAATACCGTTTCAGTCCTTCACGATGTGTCATCTGGGAAGGTGAGCTTTGACCGGATGCGGAGCTTGCGGGTGGAGGATTTACTGGGGCGTAAAATAGTGAAAGTCGACCAGACAAAAGTTTCTGATTCGATTCAGAACCGCACAGTTCTTGTCACCGGTGCCGGAGGATCGATTGGCGCCGAGCTGTGCGTGCAGTTGGCGGCCTTCGGCCCGTCTAAATTGATCGTCTTGGACTCCGCGGAGTCTCCTTTGTTTGAAACTGATCGCGCCTTGCGGCAAAGTCATCCGGGCCTGGTGATCGAACCCGTGATCGCCGATATTAAGGATTGTGAAGTCATTGAGCGCGTGTTCCGGGAGAAAGCGCCTGAGTATGTCTACCACGCTGCGGCCTATAAACATGTCCCCTTGATGGAAGCTCATCCGGATGAGGCGGTCCTGACTAATGTGAGAGGGACACGGATCCTGGCAGAAACCGCCCAGAAGTATCAATGCTGTCGATTTGTCATGATTTCCTCCGATAAGGCAGTGCGCCCAACCAATGTCATGGGGGCAACTAAGCGGATGTGCGAACTCGTCATCCAATCGATAGATGAGGGTGACACGATTTTTACGGCAGTCCGGTTTGGGAATGTTCTTGGGAGCAATGGGAGCGTCATCCCCATTTTCCAAAAACAGCTTGAGAAGGGTGGGCCGCTGACTGTCACCCATCAGGAAATGACCCGCTACTTCATGACCATCTCCGAGGCGGTGACCTTGGTCCTACAGTGTGGGTCGATAGCGACAGCGGGTGACATCTTTGTGCTCGATATGGGAACGCCGGTCCGGATTATCGACCTTGCAAAAAATATTATCCGCCTGTCGGGCCTTCAGGAAAACGTTGATATTTCGATTGAGGTAACTGGCTTGCGTCCGGGTGAAAAGATGTTTGAAGAGTTGGTTGCCTACGGTGAAGAGCTGCAGCCGACTGATGTCGAGAAGGTCAATGTGCTAAAGCGGAAGGTCAGCCCCCTAACGTATGATGAGTTGCAGGAAATGGTAGGACAGCTCGAAAAATTTGCGGGAGACAGGATGATTGAAGAGTCCCGGGATTTCCTTTGGAAATTGATTGACCTCGATATTGAGCGATCCCGGCCCGAAAAGGCAGAGAGATGTGCGAAGTAAGATTGGCAACTCATAACCTCAAAACAGGGCCGCTTCAGGATTTACAGAGGAGTTCTCTGATGGGATTTTAAAGATAGCGTGTGTCGCTTTTTTTGTGGTCATCAGAATGCTTCGTTTAAAGGTCGCTAAAACCTACCGCAGAATTTGGAGTCATCCAACCTACGCGGACTTTTTTGTCGTGGGAGTGGTCCTTTCGATGTCTGGCCCTTCTGGCTCCCTTTGTTTCGTCGTTGAACAAAGAAGATGTGACATGGTCCGATTATCGAGCGGGTTTATTTACTAGCGGGGCAGTTTTCTCTCTGGTTGGTGCTACTCCCCCGCACAATCCTAGCCATATAAAGGGAATTTGCGATGCGCGCGGACCGGCGTCAATCTACTTCTGAAGACTTAGTAAAAAAGCGTGTTTTGGTTTATGGAGCTGGAGCCAACGGAGCCCAAATGATCGATTTCATCAAGGTGGGTGGGAGTGAGCGGGTTTCAAAGTTCCAGATTGTCGGCTTTTTGGACGAGCATCGGAGTTTTAGGGGGAGGCTTTTCAGATGCTTTGAGGTATTTGGGGGGCTGGACCAACTTGGGGAGCTCAGCAAAAAGGAGCGACTCGATACCTTGGTGGTCACAATTTCCAAACTTCTGAACGAGCGGTGGGCGGAGCTAAAGAATGAGACAAAGGCTCATGGCTAGGGCTTTATTGCCGGGGGGTGTGATGAAGATTTTTGCCTAGTAGAAGAGCCCTCAAATGAAAGTGAGAGCCGGGTGGACTCTTGAAGGCTAAGAGGGAAGTTAGATTTTCTTTGGTGCCGCGCTACTTTTTGAAATTGAGAGTAAAAGGGAAAAGCACTGCGACTTGTCATAGCCAAAGAATCAGTCTAGACTTTCCATACTTCTGTCACCTCCAGCCTTTTCTAAATGGTTCTGCTTAATTATTTAATCTCAATGAACTTTCGGCTATTTCTGGTAGCTGTCTTTTCGCTGCCTATCACTCCGGCTTTCGCGGCTGAAGCTGACCTGTCCTGGACCGATTTATCACAAGAGTATAATGGGCAGGAAAAATCTCCGTTAGTGACAACGGAACCACCAAACCTGGAAGTCACCCTCGAGTATTTCCCAAGGTCAAATTCCGAAGTAATTTTTCAGCGGATTCCTGAGATCGACCAACCTTCCTATCCTAGTTACGGTCTCAATGGGAAAGTGGACATAGGTCTAGGCGATCTAATTGATTTAGAGACAGATAATCAACGGTTGGAGTCGGTCGACGTCGTGATGGTGAATTTTGCGCAAGCCGCAAGTTGGGCCCAACTGGCCGAGGAAAATTCTGAGGGATATTTTCACCCACTCACGCTGACGATCTATCGGGTCCTCGGAGATGATTTGTTCTTGGTGACTCAAAAAACTCAGGATTTTCTCATTCCATGGCGGCCTGCGACTTTGGATGATGGCGGTGAATATCCTTATGGGGGCAGGGCCTTTCGGGCACGATTCAATTTTACGGAAGAGAAGTTTTTGGCTGGTAATCTCGCTCTTGTCATTTCTTACAACACCAATCAAGGCGGCCCAGCACCTCTTGGGGTGGCCGGTCCGTATGATACCCTCAATGTCGCTTTGAATAATAACACTCCATTGGTTGGGAGCGACGAAAACCCTTCTCGGGTGGTCCGGCAGACGGCCACTAGCATCTTCCAATCTGGAGCTTTCGGAGCAAGGGCTCCTATGTTTGTGGTGCGTGGATTTCCCGCCTCTCCTGTGACAGACCAGCCCATCGAGGCAGGCGGTTATCTTGTTCGGGCCACTGTTGACGACGGCGATTTTGTTGCTGAAGCCTACGAAAACTTTGAGATTACCCCACAGGAGGTCGAGCTTGATTTGCTTGGGGTGCGCCAAGTCGCGGATGGGTCCCCAAAGACAATCGAGGTGGCCGGGATTCCGGAGGGATCTTCGGTCGAGGTGGTCTTTGCGAAGCGGGATGATCTCCCGGTGGAGGAGGGACTCTATCCCTTCTTCGTGCGCCTGAGCGGAGGGAATTTTTTTGGTTCCCGGTCCGGAGTGATGCGTCTGGTGGCTGAGCAGGATACTTCACCGCCCGTGATCATATTGACTGGTTCTGGTTTGGTGACGATTGAAGCAGGATTTGAGTATGCCGACGCGGGAGCAACGGCGACCGATGCCGTCGATGGAACGATTCCGGTGGTGGTGGATAACAAGGTGAATATTCAGGTTCCGGGTTCTTACCTTGTGAGTTTTTCGGCAACGGATGCAGCTGGTAATGCCGCAGTGGAAGTGACCCGCACCGTGATCGTAGAAGACACCTTGCCGCCCGTGATCACTTTGACCGGTTCTGCTTCGGTGACGATTGAAGCAGGAGCTGACTATACTGACGCAGGAGCAACTGCTTCCGATACCCTAGATGGAGCGATTACAGTGGAAGTAGACAACAAGGTGAATACTCAGGTGCCAGGTTCTTACATTGTGAGTTTCATGGCAACAGACGCGGCAGGTAATGCCGCGGCTGAAGTGACCCGCACCGTGATTGTAGAAGACACTTCATCGCCAGTGATCACATTGACCGGTTCTGCGGCGGTGACCATTGAAGCAGGATCTGAGTATGCCGACGCAGGAGCAACTGCTTTCGATACCGTCGATAGGGCGATTTTGGTTGTGGTAGACAACAAGGTGAATACTCAGGTGCCAGGTTCTTACATTGTGAGTTTCATGGCAACAGACGCGGCAGGTAATGCCGCGGCTGAAGTGA
>PBMI01000023.1 GCA_002722545.1 Opitutia bacterium
CGTCGGCTGGAGGCTCGTCGGCTGGAGGCTCGTCGGCTGGAGGAGCATCGGGTGGAGGTGCCACTTCGGCGACGGTTTCAACGGCTGTAGCAATTTCAGCTACGGTAATATCGGCAGTGCCTGCAACCGCGACGTCCAAATCGGCGTTGACCGCAGCCAAATCAGCAGGAGGGGCGGGAACTGCGACGGGAGGGGCCGAAACGGTACCCGTGGAAGTCACCGAAGGGGTGACGGCTTGTCCGGCGCTTACTGCAACTGGCTCAGGTGGAGGTGGCGGTGGTGCACCTGGAGGAGCACCTGGAGCAGCAGGGGGAGGAGGAGGAGTAAAAGCAATAACACCCTCGGGCACGGTAACTTTGGAGGTAAATCCACCGCCGGGAGCTTGTTGAATATTCATACCAATCCGGGTTCCACGAATACCGGCCGTACCGACGGGCGATTCAATGTTGAAATTTGATTTTTTATCCAACTTTTTAATGTCGACAACCATATCTCCTATGTTGAGATCAATGAGGGTTTCAGAGGCACTGGGCTCACCTTCCAACTCCGAAAGTTTGGTTGCCCCTGCGTCGAATTTAGCTTGGGTGAACTTTTTGATATTGAGAACGGAATCGGCTTTCAAGGTCGTGACCGTTCCATTGGAAAGAAGCAAGACGATGCTTGAGTCCTTACCATTGGTTTTGATTGTGTGTCCGTCAAAAAGAATTTTGCCTGCTTGCACCGACTCGGCAGGTAAAGCTTGCCCTGTTGCGTTATTGGTAACAACAACTGCACCTTTCATGTCAGCTATGATAATAGCACCTCTGGGATCGGAAATCTCCTGAGGTGTGTCCTGAGCGTACAAGAGCGAGGTTAAGGTAAAAGCTATCAGGTATAGTGAACTGAGAATCTTCATAAAAAAAATTTTATAGGTTTGAACAATAAAATGTGTGAACAACACAATTGTAGCAAGGATATAATTTGCTTTTTTGACAGACCAAATTAAGGGTTGAATCAAACTACCAAGTGTCTACGATTCGACAAACTCCTTCGGATTTCGACTCGAGTATATCAATTATGAACTAGCTTGGTCCGTCACTTCAGGATTTTGTAGACTTTACCCCAAGGAGAAGAAGAAATTTTTTCGTATAGTGATGGATCTAGATCCTCCATCAAAAACCCTTGTATCAAAAGACTTTTGAAGGCTTTTTCATCCATGAAAAACCACGCCTGATAAAGATCGTACCCCTTGCCGGGAATTCGAATAACGTCGCCCTTGGAGAATTCATGCTCCGTCCCCCTATTCAGGTATTGGCTCAGAACGCTCGGGGAGAGGTTGTAGCTCAGGGCTATTTCGGACAGAGGTTGAGATTCCTTGGAAACGGCGTGAGTACGTTGCCCGGTAAAGCGAGGAAGATTGGTTTGGATGATGTGAAACTTACTCTCTTTGGCTCCTGCGCTGGCAATCTTGGCCAACTTGCCTGTCTCCCTGTCATGCAATCTACGATGGAAAGAAAAAGGCAATGGATCCTTGACGTTCGGCATCTTCGCCAAGTTAGTCCGCAAGTCAGCCTCGATTCGATAGCCCCCACCGGCACTCAGAACTATCTTGCTTCCACCATCGAGAATCTGAACGCCGTCGGCCTTTAAAAAGAATGGTGAATTCCTGGGATTTGCCGCTTGCCCAAAAAGGGGATTTTGGTAGGCATTGGCGTCAAACTGGTCAAGAATGAACCTCTTTGCAAAAGTGGACCGGTAAGTCTTTGGCGAAAGAATGATCAGTTCATTTTTACTTTTTACGAATACCGCCACTCGATTGACGCCATTGGTGATGTTTGAAGTAATTCGTAGTCCGTCGACCTCGAACTGACCCGCCACTTTTGCCGGTTGCCCATCCTCGCCGACAGCCATCATTTTGCCGTACGGCAGAACATAAGACTTATCCTCGTCAAGTAATTTGAGCACTCCTTTTCTGTCCATTCGATGACCTCCGTCGAAGAAAAGGGACGACCCTTGACGTCTGCCATTGCGCAAAATCATCATTGGGGTCTCGTTTCTTGAGTTGCTGGAAGAGGAGGGAAAATAAAGATTTCTCGAGCTAAAACTCAGAATAGTCGGAAAGATTCTCAATATCTCATAAGGCATGAAAAGAAAAACGTCTCGCGATTTCGTAGGAAGCGAAGCATTCGCATCGTTAAGTTCCCCCAAGAGACCTTGGTAGAAAAGGAGATCAGGAGAACCGTCTTTGAACATTTCCTGAACCGCTGTGTCGTAAGAAAATTCTCCTTTATTCTTTTGATCTTGTAAACGGACGAATGTTTCGGCCTTCAGTCGGGCCAAGTTTGCGGCTTGGACAGGAGAATTGGACCGTAGGATCTCGGAGGTCAAATAATTATCCAAAGTTTGGTGAGCGGGTGAGGTAAAAGTTCTGGTATCTCCGTAGAACCAACAACCGGAGCCATAATCCCACCATGTTACGACAAAATCATCGGGATCGGATGCTTGGTTAAGCTCTTCCAAAACCTCGATCGTCTTGACGGGATACACAACATGCGAATGGTATCCTTTGGCATGATCTACGTTGGGCCAAGCGAAAAGAGCGACAACTACTCCTACCGTGATCAAGGAGACTGACTTGAAAACGATATTCAAAATCTTCTTAAGGTGATCGTTTTTTCTTTTGCTCGCCAATGAAAAACAAAATCGGAAAAAGGCCCACGAGACAATAAGAAGCAAAAAGACCAGGCCAATAGAGGCAACATTCCCCACATGAACCGTAAACCGAAGCCCCAAAGGACTTTCTACAAAATGAGAAAAACAGTTGTACCCGATGAACCAGAAAGGCGCTCCGAGGAGAAACTCCCAATACCTGAGGCACAGAAGAAGATAGCCTAGCAAGGCCAATAAAGCGGTCTTTAGATTTAGGTCTCCAGCATACTTGGGGAGGCTCTGTTCCATTGAATTGAAGGTCTTCTCCAAAGGATTCCACCACTTGTACTTTTTGTTCGCATCGGGAGGTCGGGCAGGGGAAGCGCTTCCGTTGTCGCGAAACCAATCACCTCTCCACAACGGTAAATCTTCCAAGATCCGGTTGCGCATCCTAATATCATTGATTCTCTTGCTTTTCTGATCAAGGGAACCTGCTTCCCTTATGGTACTTTTTACATCAAGAAAGTTGAGATTGTATCCAGAGGAACCTGAAATCGTTCCCCCCGCGACTCGGGCACTTGAATAACTTTGAAGTTTGCCGGTCAATTTAGCCCAAGTACCGGAAAAGGGTCCGGCGTCGATGAAGGGAGCAACTCCCAAAAAAAGCAGGAAGATCAAAAGGAGAGAAGGGACCGCCAGAACGGTATCGGAAATTAAAGGAAATGAGGATGGTGACTTTTTGGCTTCTTTGGACTCGATACCATGGTCGTCACTTGAAAGCTCGTCAGCAAAGGAAGGCACATGGTCGATTTTCCGCCTGAATTTGACAAGAACGAAAAGAATAACCGGCAGAATCAAGCCAAACCAAAAACGGATCGAATTATCCTCGATTACCTTACCGCTGGACCATGATTCGGCCAAAAGAACCCAGCCGGCAAGAAGAAAGCTCAAACAGGTAAACCTGAGGGATGGAAGACCTAACAATAAAACCAAAACATTCGAAGAAGCAGACTCCTTGCCCGAACCGAACTTCGCCTCCAATGCTTCCAGTAAGAAGAGCCCAAGTCGATAAAAAATGAAAACGAGACTCATGGCGCAGGTAATTGCCTGCGTCGACCCGTAAAAAAACCTGCTCAGGTAAAGAGTAATCGCAGCGGCAACCAAGTAGCCCACTGACTCTCTTCTTGAGGCAGCCAATAAAAAAAAGAACGCGAAGGCCGGTACGGTGATGGAAAACATATCCGTGTCATAATAACCTGCAAGAGTTCGGTTGTAATAACTATGAGCAACGCCGGCCAGGCACGCGGCGAAAAAGCCCCATAACGAGCTCCCGTATAACCGTCCGATCAAAACAATGGGTATGCAAACGAATCCCGCAACCCAAACGGGAATTTTCAAGAGGAGTTCCTCGATCGTCCATCTGTCCGGAAAAGTCTTGAGCAAAAGGTAGGGCAGGTAGGTGATCATCCCATTGGTGTAAACGCTCGGGATGAGATGATTGTCCTGATGCTTTTGATAGAGGGCCTTTTGCAAAATGCTACCAAAGTAAAAACTGTCGTGGGTATTGGGCAGGGCCACTCCGTCTCGAACCATTTGGGGTCTGAAATACTCTTTTTCTCCGGCATCCGTTACGTAATGAGCCTCGGCAAACTCAATCCAGGTGTAACGAACGTGAACACTTAATCCATAAGCTAAAAGGATAAAAAGCAAAGGGTTGAGCAAGTTGACCAACCAGTGGGATCGATCAACGGGTAATTCTATTTTACCAGAAAAGAAACCCCGCCCTTGAATCGAACCGTGCCATTTAAACAAAGCCAACGCGGAAGCAACCACCAGAACAAAGATCGAAGTTAAAATTAAGGTTGTCATGCGTTATTGGAGATCATGAGTACGAAAGGCAATCGCACATGTTAACTTCATGTTGTAATTCAAACACAATTCAAAAAAGGGCTGCTAAAGGCCGTGGAATCTATCTGAATTTGTTATTCAAGCCAAATAATTTCTTTTTGAGGGAAAGTGTCAGATCGTTCGTTTTGGATGCATTGAAAGAGGGCCCCATGATTGTTCTCGAACCACCATGAATCCGAGCACCAAGGTTTTTGACGTGAAAAGCATAGTCCCGATTGACCATGACTCCCAAAACTTCACCCTTTTGGGAAAAGACCAAATCTCCCTTCCCCGGATCGAATGCACCGGTAACGAAAGCGAACTTCGTGTGACTTACCTCGATGTATCGGGCATCGCGTTCATCGCGCATGAAGTCGGTTTGACCGAACCTGCGTTCTTTGGCATCCACCACAACTGCCTCGGAGAACAAATAAGGGTTTTTAGGCGAACCGAAGAGTTCGAGGGAAGAAGTCTTTCTTAACTCGGCGGGGTTGACATAGAGTGGAACGATCAGAATCCGGGGATCATCCATAAAAGCGATTTCCTTGACCTGAATCGGAGTTTTTAACTTGGGACTGGTAATTAGCCCTGAAACCTTGATCAATTTCCGGGGGCGTGGATCCAACCTGAAAGGGCTGTCTTTGGCATGAACGAGAGAGTAGGCGAACGATCCATCAACCATAATGACCGTATCCATGGAGAAACTGGCGGCTGTTTCCTTGCTGAAAAGACCGCTGACGTGAGAATAATCAAAACTCAAGTTTACCTTGTTCTCTTCGTACTTTGAATAGATCTCGTTAACGGTCTTGGTTTGTCTTTCGGAAAGCTTGCGAAAATTCTCTTCTTGAACGGCGGCTTGCTCAGTCACGTCCTGTTGGATGGTTTCCACCCTGGACCCAACCCCAGCCACTTCTTGGCTTACGTCGGATACCGTCTCTTTGACCCCTTGAACTTCTTGCCCCACCTTAGTGACGTCCTCTTTCACACTGGTAACATCGTTGGATACGGAGACAATCTTCTCCCCCACTCCAGCAATATTTTCACCCACGCCCTTCAATTCTTCGCCAACACCCCTTAGTTCCTGCCCCACTCCAGCCAAATCTTGCTTAAGGTCCCGGTTGAGTGTGTCTATCCTTTCGTCGATTTTGGTCGTGGACGCAACCAAGGCGTCGGATCGTTTCTTTTCCTCCAACAGAAGAGCCTTGGCTTCGGTAGCCCTCTGCTCCTCCGCCTTAGCCTTTTCCTGGGTTGCGGCGAGCTCGATTTTCATGGACTGAGCCTCCTGTTCTTTCTTCTCCTTCAAGGCGGCTAATTCGTCCGATCGTTTCTTGGCATCAGACAAATTCTTGGCCAAAAGCTCGAGCTCTTTCTTGGAAGCCGCATTGCTTTGCAGAAGGGCCTCTCGTTTCTTTTCGATTTCCTGCCGCTTGGCTTCCAACTGCTCCGATTGCTCTTTGGCGGCCTGAATGGCGGCTTCGTTTTGAGCGATGGTCTCATCGCGGGAAGCAAGTTGCTCTTCCTTGTCCGCCAATTCCTGCCGGCGAAGAGCAATTTGTTCCTCTAGTTCAAGCTTTTGCTGCACCAAATCATTCTTGTCGCTACTCAGGTTTTCGAGGAGGGTTTCATTAGTTGCCTCCAGCTCGGCGACGACGTCGTCGTAGTTCTCGCCATCGGAAATTCTCTCGACGATCCCTTTGTCGACTACCTTTTGATCATCTTCGGGAAGAATCACGTCCTTAGGCACGTCGAAACGGGCCAGAGCAAGGATGCTAAGAAGAAGAAAGTCGCAAACGACTAGAAGCAGACTACGGTTCATACCTCTTCTCGTCAGCTTGCTTGACCAGCAAGTGGTTTCGATAGGGTCGAACTACGAAAATTTTCAGGGCGGCAACAAAGAGAATCCCAAAGAGCGTCGAAGTGTAGGCGCCAATCAGCGCATCGTTCTTTGTCCCCAATACCAAGAGTAATATCAAAGAGAACACCGTACCTCCGAGCCCCACGTACAATCCCAAATCGAAAAGATTTTCCTCGTTATCCAAAAGATTCAGCTTGAGACTGGGCTTCATCTCTTCTTTTTTAACTTCAGAAATTCGTGAAAAACAGAACATGAATATCACGATTTGGATTGCCAAAAACGTACCCGCAATGATCCAGGTAACTCCTGTTAGATTATCTTCCATAGACTCCTCATTGGCGTAGGAGAGAAGATTCGCAAGCGCAAAATCAAAACCCGCCACGGAAACCTGTCCCCGAGGGGTCTGCAGAAGGGTCGGCTCAAGGGCCAATATCGTAAGCAGACCCCATAACAAAGCCGCTGAAAACCGCCTGATCCAACGCAACCCAAAATGACATTCGGTCCGTTTGAATTCGGGCTTGGGCAGTACCTGCGAAAGAAATAAAAGGAGAGAGAAAAAAGCAGTGCCGAGAAAGGTCAATTTCAGAAACAGAGCCAAAGAATGATGACTGTGGGAAAGATGAGTGATCACCTTCCCCCCTAAAAAAGGAAAAACGGGGGAGACGAAATCGAGAACCGGACCCTTGCGATGAATGGGTTGGTTTCTGGCTAGCAAATGCCGCAGGGACTCGCTTCCGTAACTCATCGCAAGTTTGATATCTTCAAGGGCGGCCTCGGCAGCGATTTTGTCTCCGTCTTTTTCGTAAACCGGATAACTCTCAACGAATTTGAGAACGGCGGAAGGATCCCCCGAAAGCAAGGTCGCGGCATAAATAATCCGCAAATCCTCCTCGAATTTTTTCCCAGCCGACGTCTTGTTGTCTTCGAGTTCGTTGAGGTCGACAGGGGAAGCCTTTTCTCCGACGGAGGGAAAAAGAAGGTTACGCTTGGCAGACTTGATTTTGCCCGTTGCCTCGGCGAGGGGTGCACTGCGCATTCGGATCAAGCCGGCCAAATCAAACACCGCCTGCAAATCTGGACAACTCTGAGTCAACTCCGCCATTTGCATGAAGTTCATCTTGCGAGCCAATTGGTGAGCCGCCCAATAAAAGGAACGGATCCGCTCCTTGGATTCCAAATCCCCATTCAGCATCTGTTGAGAAAGACCCCCGATTTCAAAAGCCGCATCGGATGAATAATAATCTTTTTCAAGAGACATGGCAGTACCGACCATCATGGGGATGAGCATGGGATAAGGAAGCCAACGGCCGTGGTTTTCCAGTTTTCCATTCAGGTCGACCACTCCGCCTATGATCACGGCATATCCGCCGTCACCCGTTCTCCCCATCTTGAGTGTCGCGGATCGGAGAGCATACTCGGTAAAGTCGAGTTTATACAAAGAAACGTTACCATCCAAACTGGATACGGTGGCGTCGGTGCCCTTTTTCGTAACCACGAAGGACTCGATTTCGCCCGTAAAATCTTCAAAACCAGAGCGGGCTTCCTCGAGACAAAGATCTCGAATCTGAGCTTCGGTCGCATTGACCTCGATCTCGGTAGGACTTCTTGCCCCGACCGATAAAATGACCCTACGGTTAGGGAAGAACCGAAATCCATCCAATTCGGCAAGCTTTACACCTGAGAAAGTAGATACCAAGGGATCCTCCAACAACCTGGCCCAAAAATTACCGGGCCGACCTTCCGTGGGAATACTCTGCAGGATAGCCTGCACGTTGTCGTTGGAACTATTGTCTTTTAGTCTTTCCAAAAGATCTCCTCTTGTGGTCGCCCGATTATAAACGAGAAAAGCCTCGAAACGCCCCCGGTCCAAATTGAAACGATCCAACCCGCCGAAATAGTCATTGAAGGTAAGCATGTCGAAAATGCTTCCGCCGCCGGATATGGCAAGCTCGGGGTGCTCCATCTTCTTGGCTTTTATATCCTCGCCGAATTTTTTCTGCTTGGCCAATGAGGTTAAAGGCAAGAGCATTTCGGCCGGCCCCAAATTGTTTTGACGCATTTGCCTGAGGGTTTCCTGATCGATGGTCTTGCTGCCTTCGCCGACATCCTGGAGGGTATCCTCGGAAACCGTTCCGAAAAAAACCGGAGATGCGAAGCCTAGAATCCCGAATACGACGAAAAAAGGGAGAAACGCAATACTCCCAAACTTTCCCTTGTTAAATGAAACGAATTTAGCCAACCTGCTTCATCTTTTCCCTGATTTAACCGATTTTTGCAACCGATTTTTGTTCACGTTTAGCAAAACCTCCAATAGAGCTTTTGGGTATCTCCGTTTCACCAAACCAAATTTTCATACCGCACATCCCAAACAGACATGACCTTGCGCATCACTCAGTACGGAGAAGACATCCTTCACGAAAAAGGGCAAAAAGTCTCCGACTTCTCCGATGAGCTTGCCAAGTTGACCGACGACATGACGGAGGCAATGCGACACGCCGAGGGCATAGGCCTTGCGGCACAGCAAATCGGACAAGCCTTGCGCTTTTGCGTAGTCGAGGTTCCCGATCATCCGGATTACCCGATTTCCTGCATCCTTGACGGAAAGTCGCTCTCCCCTTCCCTTCTCATGCCCATGCCATTGGCTAACCCGAAAATTGAATTTCTTCCCGGCGACGAATTCTACTATGAGGAAGGTTGCCTCTCTTTGCCAGGAATCAAGGGTGACGTCGCCCGCCCCGAACTCATCCGGGTTGAATATCAGGACCTCGACGGAGTCCCGCACGTTCTCGAATGCGACGGTTTGCTCGCCCGGTGTATCCAACATGAAGTAGACCATCTCGATGGAATCCTCTTCATTGACCGTATGGAAAAGGCTCACTTCGCTGAGATCAGAGACGAAGTCCGAGCCCTCCGGAAGAAAACCCAATCAACGATCAAGGAAGGCAAGCTTCCTTGCGCCTACCCTGAATGAAGCGAGCGACCCGGCAAGGCGAAATCATCCTGCAGGTCATCCGTTCCGCCGGGCGACCTCTCACTCCTCTCGAGATTCACAAGCGGGCCACCCGGAAAAGCCCGGCAATCGGGATCGCAACCACCTACCGGCACCTCAAAAGCCTGGGGGAAAGCCAAAAAGTCGTCGGCGTTGACTATCCTGGTCAGCCCCCGCGCTACGAATGGGCCGACGGAAAAGACAAGGTACACTTTTCCTGCCGTTCCTGTGACAAACTATTTGCTCTTGAGGACACCACGGGTGACTTACCCCCCGCTCAAGCCCCCGTTGGATTCGAGGTTCAGGGATTCGAAGTTATGCTCTATGGGAACTGCCCGGAGTGTAAAGAAAGAAAACAAGCCTAGAATGAGTAGCGTAAACCGACTCTCGCCTTCCTGCCCTCCCCGGGATACAAACCGGTTCCAAAGGCCGTAGATAAGTACTCTTCATCCAATAAATTCTCCACACCCCCAAATAGGGTAATGCCTTGGGACAATGCATAATTGATTCCCAGGTCATAGAGCCAATAATCTTCCATTTTGACAGCAGTATTTGTAAAATCACTACCGCGAAAGCTTTCTCCCACATACGATCCTCCCAAACTCAAAATTAATGAATCAACGGGGCTCAATTCGACAAACAACCTAAGTAAGCCTTCGGGAACCAAAGGTACCCTTGACCCATCGTAATTACCTTTTTCAAAAGTGGCTTTGACATACTCATAGCTTACACCTGAACGGATCGATTCGGTAATCTCCCAATCCAAGGAAAGGTCTAGTCCTATGCGACTATTTTTGGGTAAGTTTACATTGGAACCAAACATACCCACAAGAGGGTCATAAATAATTTCATCCTCCATCCACTGTCGAAAAATACGGCTGCTGAAGAAAATTCGTTCTATTGTCCAGTCCGTTCCCAGTTCGACTTCGTACCCGTTTTCGGGT
This sequence comes from Opitutia bacterium, assembly GCA_002722545.1. Lineage (GTDB taxonomy): Bacteria > Verrucomicrobiota > Verrucomicrobiia > Opitutales > Seribacteraceae > Seribacter. Next base: position 10,304 of record PBMI01000023.1, read on the forward strand.
TCCAGGTTTTGATTAATTGCAGGAGTACCGAAATCCATATATTCGTCCGTTGCAGGATAGCGATAAAAGCGGCGGATAGTCCCATAGATTCTATTCTCTCCGCTAAATTCACGAATCAGACCAATCCCTCCCGCCCATTCGTCCTTATTTACTTCATTCAACTGGGTGCCTGAATAAACTCCAGAGTTTTCTGCCCTCTCAAGCCTGAGGTTTCCATTCAAATTCCATTGATCTGAAAGCGGTAATCCGGTCGAAGTGAAAAACGCCAATGTTTTTCGTTCATAATCTCTACCACCCCAATTCGTTTTTTCCTCCAACATGTCTTTGGAGAAATCCAAGCCAAACATCCAAACGGCTTCATTTGAATCGTAGTGCAATGCCGGACTGAAGGAAAAAGTTTCATATACTTTATCTGCAATCCAAGACTGACTGGGCATATTAACATTCACCTCGCGATCCTGATATCCCAATCTATTTTCCAAACGCCATTGATCATTAATATCATAACTCAGTCCTGCCCGTCCGTGGGAAGACCTTTCCTCACCTCGATCGTTGGGATCAGTCGTTTGCCTCCGGTTAGCAGCCAAAGCACTGGCATTCAAATCTCCCGGGAAACCAAAATCGGTATTCGACAAACTCCAGGAAAAGTAACCACTGAAATCGGATTCGCTTCCCCAATCGAGTCTAAAACCACCGGCGTCTGTCTTGTGATCTCCATTAACTCGGTATCCATCCGACTCAATCCGCTCCCCAAAAAACGTTAGGCCAATTCCCCCAAGCCTTTGTGAGTAGGCGCCTCTTGCATTGAAAGTATCAAAACTTCCGGCACTGGTTTCCAAAGTACCAGTAGGCTCAAGCTTTGGTAACTTAGTATTGATTTTGATTACTCCCCCAACCGCATGGTTGCCAAAGGTTCCGGACTGCCCACCGCGCACCACCTCGATGGACTCCACTAATGCAAGGGGTATAGAATACCAATTGATTGCTGACATATCGATTGCATTTAATCGATGTCCGTCTAAAAGAACCAAGGTACGCAGTCCTCCATTCTCCCCAAAACCACCCATGGAAAGGGTCGATCTTGCTGAATTCCCAGAAGTTGACCGCACCTGAAGGTTGGCTTCCCTCCGTAATAATTCGACTAAATCAGCAGCACCAGACCGTTCAATCTCATTTTGATCGATGACTTGAACTCGAGAAGTTAATTGCTCTGGTGAAGCCTCTAATCGAAGAGCGGAAACTTCCATTGGTTTCAATCCTTCGGGATCTCCATAAAGAAAAGCTCCGGCGATCATTGCAATCGCTGTCGTTATGCAAAAGAAGTTAGGAGTCGAAATTACCATACCCTTATTGATAATCGATTCTCATTTCTTAATCAAGCCTCATTCTGGCTCATTCCGAATTACCCGATCGATTCAGTAGACGTCCTTAAGATAGCGTTTTTCCTTTTGCAAGGCCTTGACCCAGCCGGCAGCCTCGTCTTCAGCCATTCCACCTTTCTTCGAGGCAATGTCACGCAGGGCTTTATCAACGTCTTTGGCCATGCGGGAGGCATCCCCGCAAACGTAGAAGACGGCTCCGTCCTGTAACCATTTCCAAAGCTCACTTCCACGCTCGGTCATTTTGTGCTGAACATAAACTTTCTCCGCCTGGTCGCGAGACCAAGCGAGGTCCAACTCATGAATCGTATCGTCCTTGAGGTAAGCTTCCCACTCTTGGCCGTAGAGGTAGTCCGTTGAGGCGGAACGGTCCCCAAAGAAAAGCCAGTTTTTGCCGGTTGCCGCGGTGACCCGCCTTTCCTCGACAAAGGCTCGAAAGGGAGCGATCCCGGTACCCGGGCCGACCATGATAATCGGAGTGTCTGGGTTTTCGGGAAGTTTGAAATTCTTGTTCCGATGAAGGTAACAGGGAATGCTCTCCCCCACCCGCTCCGCAAGATAGGTGGAACAAACTCCTTTGCGCTTGCGGCCGTGCCCCTCGTAGCGCACCACGGCAACGGTGAGGTGGACCTCATCGGGGTGTGCTTTCAAGCTGGACGCAATCGAGTAAAGCCGTGGAGGCATGGTACGGAGAAGCCCGACCAAAGCCTGAGCCTCGAACCCGTCTTGAGGGAACTCAAGGAAAAGATCGATGAGTTCGCGACCCCACATGTAATCGATGAGGCTTTCCTTGTTCTCGATCTTGAGAAGAGCCGCGAGTTGGTCGGACTGAGCGAGTTCGTTGAATTTCTTGATCTGAATCTTGCTCAAGACCGTACAGGCCAAGCGGTCGGAGAGGGCGTTTTTGAGAACATGGGGTTCCTCGCCGAGAAAAATGCTTTCCTCACCCGAAAGTCCGACTGCCTGCAAGAGGTCGGAAACGACCTCGGGGCAATTGACGGGCAGCACGCCAAGGGAGTCCCCTGGTTCGTATGCCATTCCGCTTGCCTTGAGCGACAATTCGAAATGACAAGTCTCCTTGTCCGAACCTTCCGTCATCAAGCGATTGACGAGAAGTTCAGATGCGTAGGGATTATCCTTGGATGGTCCGTCGGGCAAATGGGTCATGATAAGATTGGAAAATGCGTCCTCTTTTTGGCAAATTCAGCCCCATTGTCCAAGCGAAATAATTATTGAATTTTCATTAGTAATGAAATTGCCCGTTGGGGAGGACTTCTCTATGTCTTTCAGAATGACGGGTTGGTTATCGGAATTCAGGGAAGACGAGGCCGAGGAATGGGGCAAGGTCATGCTTTCCCATTCCTTTGACGAGAAGGAATGGAAGAATGCCCTAACTCGGTTGCAGGAGCTTCTGAAAGAAGATGGCAAACAAGCGGAGGAAGGCTCTATGCGGTCTTATCTGTCCTGTTGCGCGGAGTCAGTTGCAGGTAGTCACCCGGTGCCCTCCCTGCAATCGTTGGTCGAAGAATTGTACGAAGAGTACGGGATGGAAAACTCAAAAGATTTGATCAAGTAGCCCGCAAGAGGCCCTGATGAGCCTTGGACACCTCGATGTATTTTTCCGCCCACTTGCGCAGCCCTTGGCGTCTTTCGGGTGACAGTGGATTCCGAATGGTTGCGGGTATTCCGGCAACCAAGGAACCTTCGGGCACTTCCATGCCCTGAGGAACAACCGATCCAGCCGCCACGATCGATTGCCTTCCAATGCGGGCTCCGTCCAGAATGGTTGAGTTCATGCCGATGAGACATTCATCCTCGATGACGCAGGCATGGATGACCGCTCCGTGACCAACGGTGACGCAATGGCCGATTTCGAGTGGAAACTCATCTGACAGGTGCCCGATTACTCCGTCCTGTAAGTTCGTTCCATTCCCTACCGAGATGAAATTGATGTCCCCGCGCAAAACGGCTCCATACCAAACGCTGGCTTGGTTCCCAAGTCGGACGTCACCGATAACGGTCGCGGAAGGAGCGATGAAGGCTCCGTCACCTAAAGCTGGTGTCTTGTTCAGGTAGGTTGCGAACCGTTCAGGTAGCTTCAAGACCTTCGGAAATCAAGGAAGGTAGTTCTTCGCGTTCTGAAGATCGGCTACTGGCACGCTTCGCAATCTTCTCCGTTCATCATGGCCTCAATACTGCAGGCCTTTTTCTCGGCATCGGTGTACTCCTTCTTGGCCGAAGGCTCCTCTGCGACATCGGATGACAAAGGTTTCTTTTGCTTGAGATCAACCGTTGCCTTCTCAATGTTCGAGGCTCCAAGGGTACGCAAATAGTAGGTGGTCTTCAACCCTTGCCTCCAAGCGGCTCGATACATGTGTGAAAGAGCCTTGAGGTCTGGTTCGCCGAGGAAGAGATTGACGGATTGGGATTGGTCGATCCATTTTTGACGACGAGCTGCGGCGGCTATAACGAACTCGAAGGAAACGTCGAAGGCAGTCAAATACTTGCTCTTGATCCAATCGGGAATGGTCGTGATGTCGGAGAGCTCACCATCGAAATACTTCAACTGATCGGACATTTCTCGATCCCAGAGACCTTCCTTCTTCAAGTCAGTGACGAGAAAGCGGTTCAAGACCATGAAGTCACCGGATAAATTACTTTTAACGAAAAGATTTTTGTAAGTAGGCTCGATGCAAGGCGAAGAACCCATGATATTCGAGATTGTGGCGGTGGGGGCAATGGCGATGACGTTACTGTTGCGCATACCGTGCTTGGCTATCTTGTCACGAACGATCGACCAATCCATTTTCCCTTCTTTGGGAACTTCGACTTCGCTGCCGCGTTCTTTCTCGAGTAACTCGAGTGAATCTTGAGGCAAAATCCCCCTATCCCATTTGGACCCTCGGAAGCTCGAATAGGAACCACGCTCACTGGCCAAGTCGCTGGAAGCTTCATAGGCATAGTAGCAAATGGCTTCCATGAACTCGTCGTTGAACTCGACGGCATCTTGCGAAGAGAAGGGTATGTTTTTTAAGAAAAGAGAATTTTGCAAACCCATGACGCCAAGGCCTATGGGACGATGTCGCATGTTGGAGGTTTTGGCCGCATCGGTCGGATAAAAATTAACGTCTATGACATTGTCCAAAGCCCGGACGGCGGTGCGAATGGTGTCCCTCAACTTGTCGTGGTCAATTGCTCCGTCACTCTTGAGATGGGAATCGAGTACCACCGAGCCAAGGTTGCAAACGGCCGTCTCATCCGCTCCCGTGTTGAGTGTGATTTCCGTGCAAAGGTTGGAACTGTGAATCACGCCGACGTGATCTTGGGGGCTGCGGATATTGCAGGTATCTTTGAAAGTAATCCAAGGATGTCCCGTTTCGAAAAGCATTTTCAACATCTGCTTCCACAGATCGAGAGCTGGCATCGTATGCCCCCATACTTCACCCTTTTCTGCTTTGGCTTCGTATTCGGCGTACTTGTCTTCGAAAGCCTTACCGTACAGGTCGTGGAGTTCGGGCACCTCGTTGCTACGAAACAAAGTCCAATCCTTGCGGGCTTCCATTCGTTTCATGAACAGATCGGGAATCCAATTCGCCGTATTCATATCATGGGTCCGACGACGATCGTCTCCGGTGTTTTTGCGTAGTTCGAGAAACTCCAATACGTCGCAGTGCCATGATTCTAGGTATGCACAACCGGAACCCTTCCGTTTCCCGCCCTGATTAACGGCGCAAAGCTGGTCGTTGTGCATCTTGAGAAAAGGAATGACCCCCTGACTTTCGCCATTCGTCCCGGCGATGTGACTGCCCGTACCTCGAACTGAGGTCCAACTTCCGCCAAGGCCACCGGCCCATTTGGAAAGAAACGCATTTTCGGCGATCCCTCGGTACATAATCGATTCGATCGTATCGTCTACTTTGTAAAGATAACAGGATGAGAGCTGTGAATGAAGAGTTCCCGAGTTAAAGAGCGTGGGGGTTGAAGAACAAAAGCGCCGGCTCTTGTATAAGTTGTAAAGAGCGATAATGCGGTCTTCGGGGCTTTCCTCATGGGCGAACACACCCATGGCTACACGCATCCAAAACAATTGGGGTGTCTCCAGTCGCTTGGGCGCATCGTTTGTCTTGTCGACTACCAAGTAGCGGTCGAAAAGCGTTTGGATACCAAGATAATCAAAATCAAGGTCGGCTGAAGGATCAAGTGCCTCCGCTAGTTTTCCAATATCCAACTTCAGGAGTTTGGGGTCCAATCTTTTGATCTCAATGCCTCTCTTGAGGTATTGCTTGAGACCGGCCGAATGAAAGCCCTTGAGTTCCTCGATACTGTTCTCCGAAATATCCCATCCCAAGACCTCTTCGTAGACGTAGGAGAGAAGAATACGAGCGGCGAATTTTGCGAAGTCTCCATCTCTCTCGATCAGGGTCTTCGAGTTCAATATGATGGTCTTGCGAAGATCGTCCTCACTGATTTCTGAAAAAACGGAACGACGCAAACACTCCTCGATTTGCTCAGTCGTCATGCAGAGGTCGAGCCCGATTGATCCGAATGCAATTCTTTTCTTCAGATCGATACCGTCCCAGAAAAAGGTACTTCCGTCCTTTTTCTGAACCACGATCATCGAGTCCTGCTTGATTTCGTCGCCGGTTGCTCCGGTCTCCCTTTCGATACGACGGCGGGCGCGGTACAGGATGTAGGATTCAGCCACTTTGAAGTGACCCTTTCTCATCAATTCTTCCTGAACCAAATCCTGAACGTCTTCAATGTTGATGAAGGCTTGGCCAGTGGATAGTGCTTTGCGAGTAACTTGTCTTGCCAAGTCGACAGCAGGTTCTGAGTCAAACTGGAGAGAAAGAAAAGCCTTCCGCATTGCGACTTCTATCTTGGAATAATTCCAAGGAACCACTTGACCACTGCGACGAATCAGACGTATTTGCCCGGTTCCGTCTTCGAAACCGTTTGATGCGAGGGCCCTGCCGTTGCCGTCGTTGGACCTGGAGATCACCAAACTTTTGGCAACGTCGTACGCATCATTTTCAACCAATGCCTTCTCGATCAAACGATGAAGTTCGTCAAAGGAGAGGCGGGGGGCTCCGCCTTCCTCCTCTTCAGCCATCCGCTCGATTAAGCGATCGGCGACGATCCGGGCGGACTCCACCACGAGCGCCCGGTTCTTTGGGGTATATATTTCGTTTTCTTCCCTTGAAATCATTAGGTTGGTCAATGCCTCCCCAATGACTTCGGCCACCTCGGCGATGTGGAAATCACGATCACCCGCGCCATCCGTAATGCGTACTTTCGGTATTTCGAAACGATTGTCCCCCAATGCTTCCGCCCAATCAAAACGGGGTTTATTCTCACTTGGCGTTCCCGCCGCCTTGGCCAACAACCTATCTTCTTCGAAAATCGTATTACGCATAAATCTCAAGCTCCCATTCTAATCAATTAACTGTTATAAAACTACCAACCGAAATCAAAGTTCGTCGTCCGAAACCTCAGCAAGAGAGGAAGACTTTTGATATTCGGTGACTCGTCCCTCGAAGAAGTTTTGCTCCTTCTTAACGTCAATGGTTTCCGCCAACCAAGGAAAAGGGTTCTCCAATCCGGGATGCAGGACATCGAGACCAACCCCGTTGAGCCTGCGGTCGGAGATGTAATCGATGTAGGTGCAGAACTCATCGGCACTCAAACCAACCGCATTTACCGGAAGGCAATCCCGAATGAATTCTTTTTCCAAATCTACCGCCTCTTTCATCAATTGGCAAAGTTCATCCTTGAATTCATCTGTCCAAATGTCGGGATTTTCCTCGATCAAAACACGCAACAAGTTACGGAATAGTTCAATATGATTGGATTCGTCTCTCAAGGTGTAGCGGAACATCTGTCCGACGCCGGGAAATTTGTTTTGACGGGCCAAACTGAGAATCATGCCGAAGAGGCCATAAAACTGGGTGCCCTCCATACATTGCCCGAAAACAAAAATATTTTTAGCAAGCTCCTGCTTATTAACTAGTTGCATAAGATCAAGATCCCGCCTAAGACCTTTGGAAACTTTGGTGACGAACTCGTTTTTTCTTCGAATCGTCTCGATTTGCTCGAACATCGCCTCACACTCGTGGGGATTGATTCCGAGTGAACTGATCATGTAGAGCAAACTGTCTGCATGAATATTTTCTTCATGGGCATGACGGCCAAGTACCAGTTTGAGTTCCGGCGCGGTGACCAACTCGCGTACTACATGTTGAATATTATCTCCCACTATACCTTCGGCGGCCGAGAAATAGCCGATACCCATCATTATGATCCATCTCTCTGCGTCGCTTAATTCGGTTGAGCTCTTCCACTGTTCGAGATCTTTTTGCATAGGAACATCCTCAGGTTCCCAATGATTTGCTTTCATTTTGCGATAGAGGTCGTAAGCCCATTGGTACTTGAGCGGCAAAAGGTTGAATGCCTCCGATGCTCGTCCATTTATCACCATCTTTTCTTGGTAAGCGCGAACCGCCTTTTCTTCATCGAGAACGAATGTTTTGTTACCTATAGTGTATGTTTTTTCCATCAGCTTACCTTTTTCCCACAGTGTTGTTTTATTCTTTGACTCGTTAAATTTTGATGCGTTTGTGAATTCCTGAAGCCAAAATTGAAATCGGGTTTCCCTTACTCACCTGACATTCCATGACTCTGCCGATTGACGGGGAAAAGAAAAGAAAAAAATGAAAAAGCATGATTTTTTTTATTTTTACTCACACAATATGCAGTGTTTGCCGTAGAATAGAGACACCATATCTAGTAGTGTTAATAAGTTTTGTAAAGAAACGGTTGATTAATCATCCTGTGCTATCCAGCCAAGACGAAAAGACAAGAAAAACGATTTTTTGCTATTATTCCAAGCTTAAGTTATTCGAAGTTATACGCCATTTCCGTGTCAGTTATTCACAATGCCTCAACAATTGAAAAACAAACTCGCAAAGACCATTAAGCAAAATACACTATTTTTACTTTTAATTAGTTCATCCTATTACAAATTGAGTCTTTCAATTCGCTTGAATGTCATGATAATCAAGCTCTTCGAGGAGAAGAAAAGAGATGGAAAGTTGAAGTTTTTTGACAGAGCCGTTACAGAAGATCCTGAAAACGGGACTGATCTTTCGTGGAAGCTTCGTCCGTAATGGAAAGATATTCACCAATCAGATAAATCGAGCCCGTCACCAGAATAGTCTGATTTTCGGGAGTTTCATCCAAATATTCTTCGATCCGCGTGATGACTCCCTCGGCAACCATGTTCCCAAAGTCTTTCGGAATCAGTCCACGAAGCAAACTGATAGCGCACGCCCGTGGCTGTGTTGGCTCAAACAACCTGAATCCGCTGGCAAAAGGAAGGACTGCCGCCACAACCTCCCTGGCCCGATTCTCTTCAAGCGAGCCTAGCCAAACTTCGACCTCCTCCCCTAATGCCAGAAGGTTTCCCCGAAGGGCTTGGGCAGCTTCCTCGTTGTGGCAAGCATCCAAAATAATCTTCGGCTTGCCTGCAAGGACTTGCCACCTACCCTTGAGGCGAACTTCGGTCAAGGCAGAGTAGGACTTCCCTGAATCGACGGGAAAATTTTCTTCCAAAATTTCCGTCGCCCGTATCGCCAAGGCGGCATTTTTCTTCTGATAAGCTCCTACCAAATTCGTCTCGGGAAGTGGTTCCTTGGATTCGTCCCTAGCGGCAAGCGAACAAAAAGGAGCTCCTTTCTCATGGGCAATTCGTTCGACGACATGGTTGGCTTTCGGCTTAAGCCAGCCAGTAAGGACTGGCCTGCCCTTCTTGACAATGCCTGCTTTTTCGCCCGCTATCGCCTCGATTTCGTTACCTAGAAGATCGCAGTGATCCTTGGATACGGTGGTGATAATGGAAAGTTCCGGATTCACCACGTTGGTCGAGTCCAACCTTCCACCCAACCCTGTTTCCAAAATGGCAAGATCAACTTTTTCTTCCTTGAATTTCAAAAAAGCCACCGCCGTCATGAATTCGAAAAACGTTGGATGCATACCGGGTTCGTCGTCTTCCATTCGTTCGGCCACGGGTTTCAATTCAGCCACCCGTCGAGTAATTTCCGGCATGGGAGTAATCTTTCCATTGACCCTGATTCTTTCACCCAATTCCACGAGATGGGGAGAGGAGAAAAGACCTACTTTATAACCATTGGCCCGATAAATCGCATCGAGCATCGAACAAACCGATCCTTTGCCATTCGTTCCCGCTACGTGGACGCAAGGAAAGCTTTTTTCCGGTTTACCCAAATGTAAACATAACCGCTCCATTCTCTCCACTCCGAAGCTTGATCCACGGTTACGGAGCGCATAAAGGTACTCCGAGATATCTTTCACGCTGATTCCGGATTGGTCGCGAGGAAAATACTACCCCTTGGCTCAGTCGTTCGCTTTTCTTGCGGAGGGGGACGTTTTAGTGGAACCACGTTTGGCCTTGGCGGTTTTTTTACGAGTTGAGCGCTTGATCGCGTCAACGGGCTCTTTACCCTTCAGCGAGTGACCCAGGTGGCTGATTAGAGATAGTAAACGGTCACGCATTTCGTGCCGCGTGACGATTTGGTCGATCAAACCATGTTCGAGCAAAAACTCGGAGGTTTGAAAACCTTCAGGTAAATCGGCATGGGTGGTTTCCTTAATCACGCGGCGACCCGCAAAACCAATCAAGGCTTTCGGTTCAGCGAGGATGACGTCTCCCAAGGTGGCGTAACTAGCCATCACTCCGGCCATGGTCGGATTGGTCAGGATGGAAATATAAGGGATGCCTGCTTCCGACAAACGAGCCAAGGCGGCACTTGTTTTTGCCATTTGCATGAGGCTGAGGATACCTTCGTACATACGGGCTCCTCCCGAAGCGGAAACTATGATTACGGGCATGGAAAACTCCAACCCGCGCTCGATCGCCCGGGTGATTTTCTCCCCCACGACCGACCCCATGCTTCCACCCAGAAAACGAAAGTCCATAACCGAAAGGCTAACCCATTTTCCACCCATCTTTCCGACTCCGCAAACGACCGCATCTTCCAACCCGGTCTTTTCCTTGTTCTGTCCCAACTTGTCTTTGTAAGAAGCCATACCCTTGAAATCGAGAGGGTCGGTCGAACGAAGGTTTGAATCCCGCTCAACGAAAGTCCCCTCGTCGACAAGGGAGGCAATGCGATCCGGAGCGGAAAGCGGAAAATGATATCCACTGTTGGGCACGACCATAAGGTTGTTTTTCAACTCCTTGGCAAAAACCATCTCGCCGGTCTCCGGACATTTCGTCCAGACCCCTTTGGGGACTCCCTCTCGGGACTTTACCGTTACATTCGAATATTTGGGTTTGCTGAACAATGCCATGTTTAAATATTTACTTATCCGTGCCCCAAGGCCAAGACATTCACTTTGTCTATGCCACTTTCTACGAGAACTTGGGCACAGGAGTCAAGAGTTGCTCCGGTCGTGAAAACGTCATCGATGAGAACCACAGGAGTTTCACCTTTAAAACTAGTTCCCGGTTTAAGGGCAAAGGCATTTTTCACGTTGGCTTTTCTTGCCCAACGGTCCAAGCGAGTTTGGGTTGGCGTATCCCTTTTGCGCTCCAACACCTCCACCACCTCCGTCCCAGCCCCTATTTCTTTTCTCAAGGCGTGCGCAATCCACGAGCTTTGATTAAAGCCTCTCGAGCGCATTCTCTTTCGATGCAGAGGCACGGGAACCAAAACCGAGCCTTGGAGAAACTCACGAACACCGGGTGTTCGGTCGAGCCAATGAGCCATGTCTCCAAGAACTCCACGCACACCGTGGTATTTTATTTCGTGAATTAATTTCTTGGCCGTTCGATCCAATACGAAAAGGCAACGACCTGAATGGAAGCACGGATCACTCTCCCGGCAACCGGCGCAGGTAAGTCCTTCGAAACCCAAACCCGACATCGGAAGCCCGCAACGCTTACACCCGTTTGGTTGAACCCAGGCAACTTCATCCAAACAGGCCTCGCATACGTAGGTATTTGGATCCTGATAGGGAGGGCCCTCGCAAACCGGGCAGTTTCCCGGAAACAAAAAATCACCCATCACATTGAGCAATCTCCTTAACCTGACTTTGGGCAAAGAAATCATTTTGAAACGGGGCTCCGGTAAAAGACCTTGTCGAGGCAGAGACCTTTGGCAGGGGCGCTTACGACTCGTTCGATTCTCTTTTTCGCCTCAAGCATTTCCTTTATCTCAAAAGGCTCGATTTTCCCCGCCCCCACGTCAAGCAAAGCTCCGGCAATACTCCTGACCATCTTGTAAAGAAAGCCTTCGCCCCAAACCACAATATCGACCGATCGGGCACGGTTGAGAATTCTGATATCCCATACCGTACGGACTGAACTTTCGACTTTTTCATTTCCACGGGAAGCGGCAAATGAAGAAAAATCATGCGTACCGATCAAGTCAACCGAGGCGGCCTTCATTTTTTCAAAATCGAGCTTTCGGTTCTTCAAAGACAGGACAAATCGATCCTCTTGCGGCATGGCCCAACCAAAAACGCAACGGTATCGGTAGATCTTTCCCTTGGCCGAAATCTGAGCATGAAAATTAGGACGAACAACTGAAAGAGCACGAGGGCTGATTCCTACCGGAAGATGAGACCTCAGAGCCTGCAACATTTTTTCCGGACCGTGTTTCCAGTCCGCATCGAAATGAAAGACTTGCCCTTTGGCATGAACCCCCGCATCCGTACGACCAGCTCCAATCGTCCGAATCGAATGCTGGAAAATTTTTTCCAACCCCATCTCGATCTTGTCTTGAACGGCATCCCCGGAGGGTTGCTTTTGCCAACCGGAAAAATCAGTTCCGTCATAGGCGCAAATGCATCGCCACCTGGTCGTCATTCGATTTCTTTTCCTCCATCCAAGAAATCCTTGAGGATAAGACTGGCTGCAGTGGCATCGATTTTTCCATCCTTTGATTTGCTTTTTTTTCCGAGGGACTCCTCTGCGGCCAAACTCGTCAACCTTTCATCCACTTTGCATGCGGGAAGGTCGAACTCGTCCACCAACCGGCTCACGAATCGATCTACTTCTTTGGCCCTTTTCCCAACGGAACCATCCATATGAAGAGGATAACCCACCACAAAATGGGAAACCCGGCGAGCCTCCACAATGTGACGCAGTTTATCCCAGCAAGACTCAGAATCCACTCCGGGGATCGTCGTCAAGGGCAACGCAATGCCCAACTCATCCGCCCAAGCCAACCCCATCCGCTTGGTACCGTAATCAATGCCCAGATAAACCGGCATATCAGAGCCTCATCCCAGTTCCGGATGCAGGTCGCACGCTCGACGGGCCAACTCCTTGACCTGCTGAGCGCAATCCTTGTGGCAAATCAAAGTCGCGTCTCCCGACTGAACGACGATCAAATCCTTTACTCCGAGCAGAGAAATACAGTGACCGTCTTCCGAGAAAGTAAGGTTATCGGAAGAATCAATGGCCAAGCCAGCTCCCTTGAAAACGTTTCCGTTTTCATCCTTCGGGTAGTGCCGACCGATCGCGGGCCATTCCCCAACATCGTCCCAATCAAACCCGGATTCGACCATTACCACTTCATCCGCTTTTTCCATCACTGCGAAATCGATCGATATCTTTTCCAAGGATGGATAGATTTTGGCCATTGCCTGCTCCAAATCCCCCGAATCCACCCACCCTGTCTTCAGCTCGCTCAAACCCAAAGACAATTTAGGCGCCAAACGGTTAATTTCCGCCAAAATCACACTCGGGCGCCAAACAAACATGCCTGCGTTCCAAAAGTAAGACCCATCCTCGAGGTAGACTTGGGCAGTCTTAAGATCAGGTTTTTCGACAAATCGGTTTACCTGACTCAAAGGTGCTGAGACTGGCAAGTCCAATGGCTTCCCTTTTTCAAGATAACCGTACCCCGTTGATGGAAAGGTGGGTTTGATCCCCACGGTTACGAGAACGTCTTCGGATTCCGCAACTTCAAAGGCCGACTGAAGCGTGGCCCGAAAGCCCTCGCCGTTTTCGATCACGTGATCCGCAGGCAACAAGGCGAAAGCGGAATCATCACCCTCTTTCTCCACTAACAATGCAGCCAATCCGACTGCAGCTGCCGTATCTCGCCCTTCGGGTTCCCCGATAACCCTCTCCGGAAGCAAGCTTGGGCAAGTTTCCAAAACCGCCTTTCGTTGCTCCAAATTGGTTATGACAAAAACTCTTTCGGGTGGAACAAGGCCCTCCAAACGCTCGATGGTCTGGGAAAGCATGGCCGTATTGCCGACAATGGGAAGAAGATGCTTGGGACGCTTGAGACGGCTTTGGGGCCAAAAGCGCTCACCCTTGCCCCCCGCCATAATAACTACGTAACGATTTTTCATTTTGTATTTCTACTCCATGTCGCATGAAGGAATGATGGCGAGTATAAAAATTCGAAAGGCACGAATGCGATACTCATCCCGCTTGCCTTCGTCGATTCAATCAAGTAAGGTCGACCCTTTTTTATTAAGGCATGAAACGAAGCCATCACTGCAATCAACTTCGAACGGAAAACGCTGGATCCCCTGCAACCTTAGTCGGTTGGATCGATTCTTTACGGGACCACGGAGGAGTCTTCTTTCTCGACCTACGGGACCGCGAGGGCAAGACTCAAGTTGTCCTCGATCCCGAAAACCAAACCTTGGCCGAGCTCTTTTCGGAGCTCAAACCCGAAAGCGTGATCGAAGTATCCGGCGAAGTCCGAAACCGTGAGGAAAGTACTGCGAACCCCAACCTTGATACCGGTGAAATCGAGTTATTCGCCCAAACGATTATCGTACACAACCGATCCCAGACGCCACCATTTCCATTGGACGATTCTGCGGACAAAGTAGGCGAGGACCTCAGGTTAACCTATCGCTACTTGGACTTACGAAGGGTCTCCAACCTGCAAGCCTTGAAGCTCAGGCACCAAGCATCCATGGCAATCCGAACCTTTTTCGACGACCAAGGGTTCCTGGAGATCGAAACACCGATCCTCTTCAAAAGCACACCCGAAGGGGCAAGAGAATTTCTTGCCCCCAGCAGGTTGAATCCCGGTAAATTTTACGCTCTCCCCCAATCACCCCAACAGTACAAGCAAATGCTTATGGTCGCGGGTGTGGAACGGTATTATCAACTTGCCCGCTGCTTTCGGGATGAAGACCTGCGAGCGGACCGACAACCCGAGTTCACCCAAGTCGATTTGGAAATGTCCTTTATCGACCGGGAGGATATGTATGCCTTGATCGAGGGGTTGTTGAAAGAGGTTTGGCAAAAGACTTTGGGTGAGGCTATCCAAACTCCATTTTTGCGCATGCCCTTCGAGGAAGCAATGAACCGTTTCGGGAGCGACAAACCGGATATGCGCTTTGACCTTGAAATCGTCGACTTTTCGGAAGACTTCCGCAATTCCGACTTCAAGGTATTCGCGGGGGCCGTTTCGTCGGGCGGAGCAGTCAAAGCTTTCAATGCAAAAGGACTTGCCGACATCACGCAAGGCGAACTCAAGCACCTCGAGGAAACCGCTAAATCTCTCGGAGCCAAAGGCCTCGCTTTCATCAAGTCCGAAAACGGGGAATGGAAATCGCCCATTCTTAAGTTTCTCTCCGATTCCGAACAGGAAACCCTCAAGTCCAAACTCGCCGTAGAAGACGGGGACATCGTGTTCTTTGCAGCCGGCCCATGGGAAAGCTCGTGCAACATACTCGGTCGGACCCGTTTGGAAGCTGCTAGCCTTCTGGAAAAAAGAGGAGCCAGCCTACGCGATCCAAAGGATTGGAAATTTTTGTGGGTTATTGATTTCCCTCTCATGATGCACGATGAAGAAGAAGGTCGCTTCGTCGCATCACATCACCCTTTTACTTCTCCCGTGGAGGAGGACATCCCTCTCCTTGATTCCGATCCGCAGAAAGTCCGGGGGCAACATTACGACATTGTGCTCAACGGAGTCGAATTGGGAGGAGGGAGTATTCGTATCCATCAACCTGAACTTCAAAAAAAGGTTTTCGAGGATATTCTGAAGATTCCCGCCGACGTCGTCAAAAGCAGGTTTGGCTACATGCTCGAGGCTTTTACTTTCGGAGCACCCCCTCATGGGGGCATTGCTCTCGGATTGGATCGAATGGTGGCCATTCTTACGGGGCGAGAAAGCATCCGGGACGTCATTGCCTTCCCCAAAACCCAAAAGGGCCAAGACTTGATGACCGATAGCCCGGGCAGTGCCACAGACAAACAATTGCGTGATCTAAAGATCCAATCAGTCGAAGAAGACGCCTGAATCAACGAGCAACCAAGCTCGTCCCTAACCTCGGCTGACCAAAAAAAGGGGACCTTGTGCCCTAATATGGTTAAAAGGAACAAGGAGGATTGGACTTCTGTCTTAATTTTTTTCATTTAGGGAGAATTTTCTTTCAATTTTCGTTTCTTCAAAATCTTGGCACGAGTCATGCAACAGGTAAGATAGCAACAAGCTTAACCTGTAGTAAGTTGTTGATCAACATATATTAACATCATGACAAATACACTCGCAAATAAAACCATCCTAGGTGCATCGTTTTGGAAGTTCTTACTTTTATTCGCTGCTCTTTTATTCTCTTACTCAAGCCAGGCCCTAGCCGACGAAAATGCTAGCGATGATTTTGACATTGCCGCTGAACTGCAAGCCCTCGAGGCTTCTCTTCCTTCGGCATCGGAAAAAGACAAAGAAGGCATCGAAGGACAAATATCAACACTTCAGTACGCCTTGGATAACGACATCCCCCTTTCATCGGGTTTTACCGAAGGCGAAGATGGAGCAGGTGACATACTAAGCGGTTATCTTGGCTTATCGGGAGGTGTC
>PBMI01000040.1 GCA_002722545.1 Opitutia bacterium
GCCAAGAGTGAGAATGAGGCGGAAGCATTGGCTTACGTAGAAGCCAAGATGGATGCTTTCACCAATGCACTGAAAAGAGGAGACGGAACTGACGAGAGGCTTTATGCCATTGAGATGGGTATTAAGCAGTGCAAAGAAATATACAGAGAGATTTTCAAGAAATTCAACACGCAAAAACAGCCGGAGCCTACCACTGTGTCGCGGAAAGATGATAGTTTCATTTATCAATTAATGTAAAGTCTTATGACAGATTTTCAAGTAAAAAGCGCGGAAGAGGTAGGCAAGATGTCTGCTGAGGAGCGCGTGGCATATGTAGATGCCAAGAATGATTTTGATAAGGCTCGTTTCAAGTCTCTGGAGGAGGGTAAAGCTTCCCAGAAGGATTTTGACGCCTTGAAGAATGAGATCCATGAGCAGACCAAGCAGTTGAACGCTCACTTCACCAGCCAGCTGAAAAGCATGGCTCACGCCAATGCGGCAAAGGACAACAGCGCCAAGCCTATGACCGTAAAGCAGGCAATCGTTTCTGCCTTGAAGGTAGCCAAGGAAGAGGGCAAGCTTGACGAGATCAAAACAAACAGGCGACTTGGTTTCGCTGGCCTTGACATTAAGGCAGTAGGCACCATGAGCCTTGGCACGTGGGATCCTTCTGTTAACGCCTTGACAGGCGGAAGTATTAGCGGGGGTGTTATTCCTTTGCAGGATCGCCTAGAGGGCTTTAACGTCATCCCCCAGCGCCAAGTACGCCTTTTAGATGTGATGGTTCCTAGGGGTACTCAGTCCAACGTTATCGAATGGGTTTACCAAGCCGATAAGGAGGGAGGAGCTGCACAGACCGGAGAAGGACAAACCAAGAGCCAAGCAGACTTTAGCATTGCGCTAGGTACTGAGGCTGTGAAGAAGAGCACCAACTTCACGAAGGTAACAACTGAGATGTTGGACGACATCGAGTGGCTCGCTGGCGAGATCGAGAACGACCTTACGCAGAACCTTTTGCGCCAAGTGGAAGAGCAGGCGTATAGTGGAGACGGCACAGGGTTGAATCTTCGCGGTATTAGGACTGTAGCATCTGCCTTTAGTGCAGGTAACTTCGCTGGTACTGTAGACAATCCTAATATTGTCGATGTGCTTGTGGTTGCTGCAAATCAGATCCGCGTAGATCAGGAAAACCAAGCGGCACCCAATGCGATTATGATGCACCCCAACGATGTTACAAGCCTCAAGCTTGTGAAGGTGTCCAGCACGGATCGTAGGTACGTAGAGCGCCTTACTGAGGTAGGCGGTACGCTTCGCATGGATGGCATCCCCATTATCGAGACTACCTTGGTAACTGAAGGCGAATACTTGATCGGAGACTTCACCAAAGCATTGCTTGTGACTAGGGAAGCACCTTCAATCGACATTGGCCTTGATGGTAACGACTTCACAGAAAACACCCGTACTATCCTTATCGAGTGGAGGGGTGCTGTAGTAGTTAAGAACAATGACCGCAGTGCTTTCGTTGCTGGTGACTTTGTCACTGACACTGCATCATTGGACGCCAACCCTCCTACTCCTTAATATGAGCAAGGGCAAGGTTCGGATCGTTGCGACGGTTCAGCGCTCTTATGGATTCAATAAGGGTCAAGAGTATTGGGTAACGGAAGAGATGGCCAAGGTGCTGGTAGACAAAAAGTATGCCAAGCTATGGAGCGAGGAGGAGGAGAAACCCAAGCCTAGGAGACGCACACGAAAAAAAGCGGAATAAATGGCACTAGTAGAAATAAAGAAATCGGATTATCAGCAAGGATCTTTGCAGTTAGCAATAGGACCCAACAGCCAGTTGCTATCCTATATTCAAGAGTATGGGGAGCAGAGCTTTAGGCAGTTGCTAGGGCTGTATTATGATGATGCTGTTGCAAACGACAGACAGAAATACACTGATCTGTACAACGGCACCCAGTACACCGATGAGCATGGAGAGTTCAATTCCTTTGTGGGCCAAGGGCTTGCGTACGTGGTGAGACGATTTATTTATTTCTACTTCCTGAGAGATACTCAAACGATCAACAGCGACACGGGAACGGTAAGCAACCGCAACGAGAACGCTGTTCAGCAGTTGGGTTACGGGCGTGTTCGCGCTGAGACGAGGTATAGAGAGGCTGTGCTTGCCTACAATTGCAATGTGTTACCATTTCTGATGAACTTTAGGGATGTAGAGCGCGAAGTGATTGCACAGGTGGGCAACACCTTGGAGGTGAGCGACACCTTATATCTTTCGGCTGGAGATGCAATTATGGTAGGAGAGTCAGAAGCGGTTGTCAGCAATGTAACCGCTACGACCTTCGATATAGATATAGTTGGTAGTTTTGTAGACGATGTGGCGATATGGGCACCCTTTGAGGATATACCCATGCAACCACTTAGCAGTTTGACATTTTGATCTTAATACCAGATTTCTTTGAAGCATTTATAGCAGGTCTTGATCTGTCTTCCTCTGTGGTGTCGTCTAGTTACGATGCTGCAGAGGACAGAACAACGATCACGGCAGAAAACACCTACCATCTCAGATACATAGATGTAGGATACGAGCTAGAGGAGCAGATGGAGGTGTTTATCTCTGCAAGCTTCGAGGAAGAGATACTGGAAGAAGCTGGCAATACCTTAACGGTGGAGAGTACAAAGGGCTTGATTGAGGGGTCTGCTGTGAGTATTGCAGGGGTTGATCTGCTAGTCAGCAATGTAACCGCTACCACCTTCGATGTGGGAATAGCTGGCCTATACTTGGGGGAAACCGCAAGTTGGGCTGGCACCGCTTCTTATTTCACTGCGGGATGTGACGCTCTCAACAATACTTTCCAAGCAGTTGGCGAGGTGCTGAACCCTACGGCAATAAGGGTGGAGAACCCCAATTTCTACCACGGTACTCCATATGCCACAAATACGAAACTTAGTGCAGGTACAATACCGTCGAGGGATAGATTCCCCATGGTGTATCTGGGCGAGCCACTGCTTGAGCGAGTACCGGCAACGGGAACCTCTTGGAAGGTGGAAATACCTAATACCTTCTTATTCTTCTTGGATGCAGACGACTATGCAAACAACGACACAGACCTATCCTATGAGGAAGTGATTCTGGGATTGCGTAGGCTTGTAGAGGCGTTTATGCTTGCCGTGCAGGGGGATGCTTGCTGTTTCAACAACGACGAGCAAGAGTTTGAGATAAAGAACCATGTGAAGTTTGGCGAAGAGGGGGCGAACGGAAACCACGTGCAAAGCATATTCAATTATAGGATGTCAGGAATAGAGGTAAGGGCAAGTTATTTAATAAAAGACTGTAAAAAACTAAGTATATGAGTTTTTGCGAGTGTAATACTACTATCCAGAATACTGGAGTTCCCAACAAGCAAACGTTGGGAGACGTAGCAAACAAGCTGATTGTTGTGCAGCAGTTTGCCGACGATGGGAGTCGAAATAGCATCCCGCTGGCACAAGAGATAGACCAAAGCTATCTTGATGCTAGAGTATCAGATACAGACGCATCAAAGCGCTGGTATCCTCTCCCAGCAGGGTTGAAAAATGTGGAGGACGTAAGGGCGGATCCTATCACAGAAAGCTTCAATGACGGTACTACTGTCATTGTGCAGGAGGGGCAAAGAACCTTTACAGGTCTGGCCTTGGAGCTTGACAGCGTGTATTTCGGTAAGGTGGAAAGCTTCCGATGCAAGGCTGTTGGCGTGTTCATCATTGATGATTGCGGAAACCTTCACGGCTCGGTAAGCGCCGACGGGCAGAACCTGTTCCCCTTCAAGATCGAGAAAGGAACTTGGGATCCGCGCTTCATCAAGCGTACAGATACCACTACCCAGCGCATTGCCCTGAACTTCCAATATGATAAGACGGAGCAAGATAAGAACATCCGCATTATCCAAGCCAGCGAGACGACAGGCGACCTGTTGAACCTTAACGGCTTGAAGGATGTGAATGCTAGCCTGGCAACTCCCACAGCTACCAGTGCCTTCCTTATCCTAGCCATGGACTTTGGAACATTCCAGAACAAGATTCCTGTTAGCGGTTACTTGACTGGAGACGTTACCTTTAGCGCTGTAGATTCCGGAGGGTCTAGTGTCCCTGTATCAAACGGGGCCATTGCAGAAACCTCCACCGATGGCACGTATGCAGTGAGTTTTGATGCCCTTGCAACAGGTGATGTACTTACCGTCTCTGCGGTAGTGAAGTCTCCAGCCTTTGAGGCTTGGACAGCATCCATTACTATCCCATAAGGTTTTCAGTACAGTTTTGTGTAGTGGTAGGGGTGGGGGCTTTGTTCTCACTCCTATTTTTATTGCTATGTTTGGAAGACTGGAAGACCTGATAAATAATACGATTTCCCTAGAGGTAAACAGGGTTATGCAGGACATATTCAAAAGCGATGACTTGTTGACTGCTATCATTGTAGACCTGAATACCGAGGATCAACTGTTTAGGGGAACCGATGCCACAGGCAAGACCTTATCGAGCATCGGCGGGGCTTACAGCTTCCGTACCGTAGAGGAGAAGAGGAGGAAGGGGCAACCCTTCGATAGGGTAACGCTGAAAGATACGGGAGACTTTTACAAGTCCTTCAACGTAGATATACAGCCAAAGTTTATCCAGATAGTAGCAGATTTCTTTAAGGAAAATCAAGACCTTAGAGAACGCTGGGGGGATAATCTCGCTGGGCTGGACGACAAGAGCAGAGAGGAGCTAAAAGAGGAACTAATACCAAGACTTACGGAATATGTTACAAGGCAAATGTTTCACGCTTGACAACCTGCCTATATGGGTTTTTAAAAAGGTTATCGAAACCAAGGAGCGCCACCACCTGATAAGACTGCCATCGCGCATAGGCTTGAAGGTAAGCGACAAACGGCTGGAGGACTGTTGGCGTTCTATTATGTCGGACTTCATCAAGGAGTACGGCGTAAGCGATAGCTATAAGCGCTATAAAAATGAGATGTGCATTGCCTTGGATATGTGGTATCGAGCGCACGCTGAGGGGCAAAAGCACCTTTCCGCTATTGCCCAGCTCCATCAATTACAGGCTATGCAGGCGCTATCTTTGGAGGGTGACAGCTTCGAGGATACGCTTGCATCTGTAAGCAAGGGCATGGGGTTTCGGGTTGATCCAATGCAGGTCACTGTTAAAGAGTTCTATTCATACAGCAAAATATTGACGCAGGATGTCGGATAAAATCAAATACACGGACATAGCCGATAAGGGGCTATTTGATCCCCTCATCAAGGGCGCGGAGGATACTGCCAAAGCACTGGAAGCCTTAACCGTGGCTCAGCGTGCAGTGCTGAAAGAGAGCAAGCAGATTGCCAAGCTTACCCCTCTGGAAACCTTCGAGGATGTGGAGAAGGTAGAGCGTGCAATCCTAGAAGCCGCTGAGGCAGTGGAGAAGCTGAACAAGGCGGAGAAGGAGCGCAACAAGCTCCAGAAAGAGATCAAGAAGGTAAACGACCAGCTAGCCAAGGAAAAGGCAAAGCAGGTTAAGCAGTTGAGCGAGGAGGAAAAGCTACGCAAGAGACTGAACAAGGCAAGGAGTGAGGAAGGGAAAACGCTGGCTGGATTGCGTCTGCAAATACAGGAGACCAACAGAGAGCAAAAGGAGAATGCCAGAATATCCGGCGAGCTTGGTCCATATAAAGCCCTTAGTGCCCAGCTCAATAAGTTGCGCAATGAGTACAAAGACCTTGCCTCAGAGGAGAAAGCTAACACCAAGGAAGCAAAGGAGCTACTGGTACAGATTACCAAGTTAGACAAGAAACTAAAGGACCTCGATGATTCAGTAGGACAAAACCAGCGCAGTGTAGGCAGTTACGTCCGTGCCTTAGACACGCTGAGTGGAAAGTTTAAAGCACTACAGAACCTTGCCGTGGTAGGTGTTCTTATTCAACTGGTGGGCGTCTTCCGACAAAGTGAAGAAGGGGCAAAGGCATTCGATAAGGCGATCAATGTAGTTGTAGGCAGTATTACACTATTCATCAGCGCGATTGTTAACGCCTTCAAGGGAGCAAGCGATCCCTTCCAGTTCTTCGATATTCTAAAGGAAGAGTTTGACAATTTCGATGAGCGATTAAAGCAAGTAGCGGAAAGTCAAACTAAGCTGGTCGATGATACTGTAGAAGCTACAAGGGAGACGGCTAATTTCACAAATGTGATTGCTGAACAAACCAAGCAATTAAAAGCCTTAGACATTGCTGCCAATGACAATACTTTAAGCCTGCAGGATCAGATAAAAGCCGAACAGGAAGCCATTACCATACGGGAAAAGATTGCCGAGCAAGAGAAAAAGATTGCCGACGAAAACCTAAAGCTGGCAAGGGATAGAAGGAAGGCAAGCATTGAGTTAAGGGGAGATGGCCAAGCAGACGCTTCGGCAGAACTTGAGCTTGCCGAAGCCAGAAAAGCCAGCGCCGAAGCACAAAACAACCTGCTAACCGTAAGGGCTGAAAGTGCCAAGAGGCTGAGAGAGATTGAGCGAGATCAGACCGAGCTAGAGCTGGATGCTCTTCTGGATGGATTCGACAGGAGAAAGACGGTGAATGAGGCTATCATTGCAGATGAAACCCTCTCCCTGAAAAGGAGAAGGGAGGCACTAGAAGAGAATGTAAAAGAGCTGGAGAACAGCTTGGATAAGGAGCTGGAGCTACTGCAAGCCAATGCCAAGGAAAGGATAGACATTGAGGACTTGCTAGAGGAAAAGGACATCAAGGCTTTCAATGAAAAGATAAAACGCCTAGAGCTAGACGAGGTTCTTAGCAAGCGACTGCTTGAAGTTATCAACGAGACAAGGCAAGCTAGGGAGGATAATAGGCAGAGCGAGAGAGACCTGAAAGAGGCAGAGCAGAACACTAACCAGCTCGAAGAAGAAATCAAGCTGTTAAAAGAGCTGAGTAAGGAGCTGGAGGAGAATGCTGGCAACCTCAAAAAGCAGGCCAAGTTTAGGCAGGAAAACACGATCAAGACCTTAGAGAAGGAGATTGAACTGCTAAATCTACGTCTGGAGACAGTAAACAAGACAAGCAATGAGGGGCTAGCCATCCAAAAGGAGATCCTGGAAAAGGAGGGCGAGCTATTCGACCAGAGAGCAGCAAAACAGCTATCTGCCAATAAGAAGGTAATAGACGGCGTAAAGCAGTCTGCAGAGGTTGTTGCCGGACTATTGAGCAACATAAACAAGAAAGCCCTTAGCGATATTGACAGGCTGATAGAGGGAAGCGAGACACGGCTGGAGCAGTTGCGGGAAGCGGCAAGTGAGCAAGCCCAGAGCGCCACAGAAAACCTCGCCTTGGAGGAGAAGCGACAAGCGGAACTGCAAGCAAAGCGGGAAAAGATTCTCAAGCGCCAGCAACGGGAAGCACTTATCCTCTCCACTATACAAGCATACACGGCAAGGCTATCTGCTGGTGATAATCCAGCACAAGCACTAGGGGCAACGGTAAGGGATACGACCTTCCTACGCTCATTCATAGAAAGCCTTCCAGCATTCTGGGAAGGAGCTGAGCGTGTTGGGGATGTACTAGAGCCAACCATGGCGGGAAGAGATGGGCACGTTGTAAGGGTTGACGGTGGCGAGCGTGTGGTTTCTACCTCCTTAAACAATATAATTCCCTCGGACATGTCAAATGCAGAGCTTGCCATGCTGGCTCATACAGCAAGAGCAAGACCTAGCCAATCCACGGACTACAACACCGAAAGGCTAGGCAGGGGATTGAAAAATATTGAGCAGGCGATAAGGAGTAAGCCGGATTATCTGGGTGACAGCTTCGACGAGAGAACTGGCCTCATGGTACGTACCATTAAGCGCCACAATCGCATAGAACGCACCCATCATAAACAGGGTGGAATTTGGTAGGAAAAAGTACTATATTTGTATAATGATAACAATAAAGGTAAGCATAAACGGGTCAACAGTCACGGCGCCAGTCGAATGGGAGGATATACAGATATTGTCCACATTCGACAATGGCGCGGTGCAGGCTAATATTACCGTAGAGGAGCTTACCTTTGTGCTGTCTGCCTACGATGCAATTACTGAGTACATAAAATCCGGGCTTGATGGAGGCAATGGTATCTTTGAGGGCATCCCCTTGCAGATACTTGCCTACAACGATTCCACCACGTCTATCTTCGACGGTTATATAGACCTTACGGAAGGCCTCGTAATAGATACGGCAAGCAGGAAGTTAACTGCTAGGATAAAGAAGCGTAACGGCCTAAACTCCTTGGAGGAGCGCGTGCAGGGGATTACTGCTAGGCAATTGCTGGATGAGGGCCATATTCCCCCAGACAGCTTTGCAAGCCTCGACTACACAGTAGTACAACCTTTTGATCCATTGCAAACAGCCATTACCTCGGTGCTTATTTATACGCTGGTTAAGGATGGTATAGACCAGATAGAAAACCTGACAGACAAGACGGCCACCACATCGGGCTTTGCATCCAGTCCTCCTTTTGGAGCTGTGGGTGCTGCAGTGTTTACCGCTCTTACTATTATTGCCCAGATAGCCTTCATTGTAGCTACCGCCTTGGCAGTGGCAAACCTGATAAACAGCGTGCTGGCAGTGCTTATCCCTCCGAAAAGAGAGCATAAGGTAGTCAAGTTGTCAGGGCTGTTAAAGGCAGTGGCCTCTAAGCTGGGATATGCTTTCAATACTAGTGAGCGGATCTTTGACAAGCTGTATTACCTTGCCAGTAATATAAATGTGGACCAAGCCACTACCACAGGACTGCTAAAGAAAGCGGGAACTGTGAAAGACGGAATACCCAACACAGCAGACTATGGATATTCAGGAACCGAGATTTTAGAGCTCGCAAAGAATCTATGCGCTGGCAGATACTCTGTAATAGATAATACCATAGAGTTGCATAATGAGAATAGCGACTTCTACAAGCGACTATCTACATACAAGGCACCAAGCGTACTGGCAACCCCTACTAGGTACAATACGGACGAGGTATTTGCCAACTTCCTGCTAGCCTTTAGCACTGATCCGGCCGACCTATTCACCCTGCAAGACTTCAAGGGCACATCCTATCAAGTATCCACCTCTCCTATCGCTACAACCAACGCGGATGCAGTGACCATCAAAGGACTGGAGGAGCTGAGAATCCCAGTTGCCTTGGCATCCAGGAGAACGGAGCTAAACTTCATAGAGGATATTGTAAGCGATATTCTCGGGGTTTTTGATGGTTTTCTTGGTATATTTGGAATAGAGATAAACGTGCAAGACCTTATCCTTAGAAGGCTGGGGGCTATGCAGGTGAGCAGCAATAACCATACAGTGCCAAAACTGCTAATCCTCAACAACTCAAAGATACCCAGCAACCATAGGGATATATTGAGCGCGAAGGCTATCTATGAAAAAAGCTACACCTTTAAAAGTTTTGTGGCGAATGGGGCATACGGACAAAAGCGGATATTTTCTAACGTGCGCGTTCCGTTTGGACAAAACGATTTCAACAGCCTTATCGACAACAACTATTTCATAGATGCTGAGGGCAGAGAAGCGAGAGCAACGCGCATAGAATGGAATATTGCAGGCAGTGAGGCTGTACTGGACTATTATGTTAGGGAGCCGTACACCTTCAACCTGAAAGAGGAAAAGTTTGAACCATCATAAACCCATACAACTATGCTAAACAGTGACATACTGAACAATAAGAGTGTAAAGCAGTTTCTTGCTGTCAAAGAACAAGAAGCAAGGACAGCCATAGAGGAGGTGAGGGAGCAAAAGCCCACGCTTGCAAAGATGCTGGATAGCTTGCTCGCTAAGGCGAAGCGGGGAGAGCAGGTAACAAACGAAGAGAGAAAAAGAATAATCGATCAAGCGAAGAAGAGCTAATGGTACAAGCAGTAATCACATCAAGCAAGTATCTCAATAAGATACGCAATGGCGACACCTTCACGGACAACCCTACAGACTTTGCCACAAACCAAACAGGCAACATAGGGGAAATCGTTAAGGCTGTCTTTACTATTGCCGTGTCTTGGGAGGTGGAGGGAACCGCGCTTTCTCCAATCACCATCCCTACTGAGCTTGGTCGGATGTCTGCTAGTTTCAATTTCCAAGATCAAGGCTACGCAGTGGGCCATGTCTTCGACTTCATAGATGCTGGGTCTGTGACCTTCAACGGCACAGTAACAGCATTCAGCACGGACGGGCTGACCATGTTCTATACAGTGAACTCTGGCAGTGATTCCGCTGGAGCTTACGACGATCTGAGAGTAAGAGCAAGAGCCGACGCGCCTGCAAACTACTTGACCGCGTTAAGGTGGAAGTTCGGCCTATTGGAGAACAACGAAACATTCAACACCAAGAGCAAGACCACGGAAGCGGATCAAGGCTATAATATTGAAGGTGTTGGCCTTGGTGCTCCCAGAGATACCGCTCCAATTTCCGGCACTTGGATAAATGCTAATAGGGATGCCCAGACGGGAAGCCTAGAGGTTGCCTTCTCCACGGCTACAACCTACGAGCAGACCTTTGAAGTCTCCCACGTTTACCAGATAAACCCTCTAGTAGTAGAGGGTCAAGAGCAAGACATTGAACAAGGTATCTATCCCGACTACCTAGCAGGAAGCAACAGCCTAAAATATGTGTTTGACTGCACCTTCTTGCTGAGCGAGACTAACCCCAACAGTAATATCACTGTAAGGAGTGATAGCCAGCTGGGAGCCGTGGGTTGGTTCAATGAACGCCTAAACGGACTGCCCGCAGACTATGAGCTAATATCTATTGCCTACACAGACACCGCCACGGGCGGGGTTGTAGATGGTCTGCAAGAGCAGCAGAGTACAAACGTGCAGATAGTAATAGGTAAGCTGTCAGGGGTGATGAGTGCTGGGCAACGTATGGGGCTGGCAGTGTCGTACTTTGCAGATGAAACTGATTATACAAATACACCTACCACATTACTCGAAAACTTCTTAACTGACATCCAATACACGGATGGACCAACAGTGGCAGGCTCTATCCTGCAGGCGGTCTCCACTAGCATCGACAGCGGAAACCTAGTAATAGATGCAACCATTGATTATAGCGTTGCCCAGCGTGCATTGATTGCGGGAAAGAGCTACTTGCTAGGGGTTTTTATTGGCGATAAGGCTACAGCCAACGCCTTCACGGATAGGACGCTGATACTGGCAGATGTAAACCAGTACGTGTCGGGGGATCAAGCCTTCCTAGATAGCCTTGTAAGTTTCTCGAAGCTGGGATACTTGCAACACCCGCAAAGCTTGGGGGATATTCCGAGCGCAGATATTATTGCCCATGATGAAGACGGGATCATTCTGGACTACTCCTTCGATCTCAACAAGAACACGGCCACCAGTATCCAAGAGGTAAGGGTGTTGCTAGAAGCCTATAAGGACGTTTCCAATAGCTTCCTATTAGATTCCTACGTACTGCCAACAGCGCAGGCTCCAACCTCTGGGGACGTTCAACAGATCAACATTAACAACCGTAGGAACTACCCACTTGCATCGAGCAGTGAGTTTGCTATTGCCAGCTTGACGACTGGAGCAAACACGGTAAGCGCACAGACCTATGACGGGGCACTTGGGCAAAAGATACGCTGGGAGGACTGGATAAGAAACTTGAATGCAGATCCTGCATTCTACGATGCCACCAAACCCAACGACAACCGCAACTTTAAGAGCGATAATTATAGCGGGTTGCTAGGCTACGAGATACGCATGTCTGTAGTGCTGAGCATTACAGCCACCAACCCGCAAGGAGTGGAAGTATCTGGAGAAGTAAAGACGCTGGCAGGCATCATTACCACGCTAGGATATGAGGAGGGCAGTGGAATCCCTGCTTCCTTTGATGCTGTTATTGAAACATTCGACCAGACCGGAACAGTGAATTTTGATGGCAGGATCCGCACAGACCAGAACACTTTGTTTAAATGCACTTGGGGAAATGCTTTGTTTGGAGATGGTGGCTACTACATCCACCGCATGCAGGCCGTGGGAGAGCTAGGACAGCAGATATTTGAACTGTCTTCGGTGAATACACCACTAAGCAATCAACCCTTAATCCCTCTGGAGGGAGAGACACTGCTAAAAAAGGAGCTGATAGGCGGGTCACTGATTACTACATGCCTAATAGACTATACTAAGCTAGGAGGTCTAAACTGGAGACTGAGCGCACGGGGCAATGATATTCCAGTGTTCCCCTTCTCCTTGCAGACTACTGCAGAGAATATTGAGATTCGATTCGACGGAGCGGGGCTAACAAGTGTTACCATGCTATTCCATAATACGAGTGTAAACATCCCGCCTAACCAGTGGTTTGCTTATTCTTTTGGCACTGGACAGCTTAGAACGTTATCATTTGTCTTTAATGATAGCAGTGCAGTTGAGCAGATGAAGCTCAGCAGGCAGGACGGAAGCGGTAATGAGTTTGTAAACGCGCTGGACATGGTAGAGCTTACAGGGCTGCAGCTCTTGGAGGCTCAGAATAATAGCTTCTTTACTGTATCTTTCCCCACGTCGATCAATGATGCAGGTATTGTCTTTGAGCTGTTCAACAATAGCTTGGATGTACCTAGTGTATTGCCAGAGATAGCAAGCAAGAACACAAGCTCTAATCCTAACAGGGTAATAAGCCTTTACGGAAACGACAACATAGGCACAAATATTATTGGAGCGGTGCAAAACATAGAAGCTACTAATTTGATTATAGAACTCGCAGTATTTAACCTGTTAACCAAATGACAAGAAAAGAAAAAGCAGAGGCAGACATTGAGCAACTAAACCAGCTGGGGGCACAGGTCATACGCGACTATTCCCGCTATGACACGCTAATTCTTGCCAAGCAGGGGGATGAGGTACGGTTTAAGGTAGGTAGGATGAGCGTGCTGTATCTCACTCAAGATATGTTTGCATTTCACCTTATCGAGGGAATAAAGAATGCTAAGTTAAAGTTCCTCGACGATGGCAACATGCAAGACTATGAGTCTGCACTGCAGTTTGAACAGCGCGCAATAGGCGAGGATATGGTGGTTATCATGTACGACGATAAAGAGCAAAAGACTGTTGTATATTTGCAGGATGGGTACCAGCAATCCTTCACGAATGGCACATTAATTAAATACATGGCTTGGAACGCGGTTATTAACGGCAAGATCAAGCTAGAAGAAATCATAAATGAAGAGGAGGCAATGTTATGAGTTTATCAACAAATTGGAGGCAAAGCACAGGCAATTTCATTTCCGATAGAGACGGCGATGATGCAACCGGCAACGGATCGCAGGCAAACCCATACAAAACCATTCAACAGGCATTTGCTAACGATAATGTATTGAGAGCGGGTTATTATACAGGCGTTGCTGGCGTTAGCGGTGGTTCACAGAAATTAATTGCAGATGGCTTTGTCGTTTGGGATGCTTCCGGGCAAATAGTCAGCAATAGTTCTACTGATGGCGGGCTTTTTCAGGGTTTAAGACTTGTAAATCATATTGAAATTAGACTTTATCAAGCGTATAATGCAGCCTTTGGTACTAATGTAAAAAACTGCGAGTTTGTAAACGCAACGGCAGAGGGCAGACTGAGAGAAGGTGATTTTATATTTTCAAGGCAGGGCAGTTCTTTCGTGTTGTCCGAGCGTTTCCAAGACAGCAGGCTTTTTAGGGGTACTTTTGTAAATAGCTCTCTGTCTTTTGCGGGAGTTTCCAGCGTACCCACAATTGAGTATATAAATTGTTTTTTTGATGATTCGTCAAGCATAACGGGAAGTAGTAGCAATAGTACTTTTAATAATTGTGCTTTTGGGGTGAACGGTACGCAATGCCAAGTTTTTGGAGGCAATATTAAAGATGTGACCCTATCAGGAGACATCGACACGATTGGCAATACCTATGCCAGTAATGAAAGGTTTTCAGGAACAGTGACTATTGGAGCGGCGGTAATTACTTTCACCAATTGTTTTTATACCGACGATCCCCTCTTCAACAACTCCGCAATAGGAGACTATACCCTAACACCTGCCAGCCCTCTGGTCAACGGATTAAATATTATAGGCAGGTACTCGGTTGCTCTTCCCTTGAATGCCCAGAGCGCTCCCTTCACCGATGCAGGGGCGAGTTATACGAACGTTACACCCACGGGAACAAAGTTTATTCTCGATGTAGGGCAAACCGAAGGCACAGTAACAAGCACGGACAGCCTAACCAACTGCATTACGTTGCCCTTTCCTACGACGGTAAGTGAAGCGGTGCAGGCTTTTGGTACGTTCCTATACAATCAAGGAGAATGGATCGACAAGGAGAACTACAACCCAGCAACAAACCAAGAGGTAAGGCTCACTTGGGAGTTCTCAGCACTCGACGAGAATACCCTAATATGGGGGCCATTTGTCAACTACGAGGTAGGGCTACCACTGGAAACTGATAATGCAGGGCTAGGAAATGGAAACGTGAATGCTGATATGGCCGACCTCGGAGCTATTACGGCAAAGCGGTTTAGGGTAAGATTTACAATCAGAACAAACGGAGTGTAAGATGGAAATAGATGGAATAAGCATACCGACCGCATTTGAGATACCTAACGACTTGGAGGTTAATGGCATCAGTTTTTCCGTGCCCTTTGTCAAGTTTGCCGTGGCGCGCCTTAACGACTTGATTGGCGGGCGCTCAATCCTTACCATAGCAAATGCTCGCTTGTACGATACGCTGAGCCAGCCACCATACACAGCCTTTCCAGACAAGGCACTAACCTTTACCGCTCCTCCGATCTCGGACGAGGTAGATTTTGAGTTCGGCTGGACGAAGAGCAGTATCTTTATGGAGGCAGATATTACCTACGAGATTATCGCTGGCAGGCAAGTAACAGAAACATTTACCGCAATACCAATAGGCTAATGGCGACATATTTAACGCAACTATTCCCAGAGCTGGCGAGCGTTCCCAAGCAGCAAGGCAACAGCATAGACTATTGCGCTTTCTCTTGCCCTTATGAGGAGCTTGCCTTTGCCTCTGATGATGGCGACGAATATAAGAACGACTTTGCCAGCATCATGCTCAAGAAGGCAAGTCCTAACGACACCATAAGCTTTGAGCTTTACAAGGCAGGTACGAAGGTCGCAGACCTTAACGATAATACCTTTGGAACGTATTACCCCACATTCGACCAGTACCCTCTACAGACGGGTTTTGTCTTGGAGTGGTCGCAGGTGCTTAATGCTTTTGGCGGTGGCCTATATGACATCCGCGCTCAGCTGGACTTGCTTGGAGAGCAGAGTACCTTTCAAAGCAGGTGCTACAGGCTTATGTCGTTCAGCGACGAGGCGGCAAACGATACTGCAAGAGTGAAGTGGACGCAAGATGGCAAGGTGCAACGCTCGGAGCTGGACTTCACTGGCTTGCAGTTTCCGTTTATGATTCGCGTGTCGGGCTTTATCCTTGCCCAGACACCAGAGATCGAGGCTAACAGCTACCAAGACAGCAACAGGCAGGTTAAGCAGGTGCAGGACAAGATAACCCAGAATTGGAGCCTAGAGATTAAAGGCGTGCCCTACCAGATCACTAAGGCAATCGTGGAGAACCTTGCTTTAGCAAACGGTATTGTAGCAGACGATTACAACTATTTAAACCATGATCTCTACAGGGGTCTTGAGTTGATCTTTGATAGCTTCGACGAAGCAAAGTATTTTATTAGCAGGGATAGGCTGGCAGTGTATCGCATAAGGCTAAAAGACAGATTCGACAACCTAATAAAAAGCAACAACTGAAAATGGAAAAGGTAGATGAGGGAGTACTAAACAGCCTGCTGGAAGGCAACGCCTCCACGCTGGTAATAATTGCCATAGCGGCACTGCTCGCATGGGTGGCATGGCTCAAGCACAAGAACGAAACAGGCAAGGAGCAGAGCACCAAGAACGACGGCCTTCTCAGTGCATTGAAAGATATGTTTGCCAGCCTAGAGAGTAAGCTGGATAGAATGGACAAGGGCAACAAGGAAAGAATAGAGGGCATCACAAGGGCGCACGAACGGCACGAACGGAAGCTGGAAAGCCTAGACGATAAGCTGGTAGATGAAAAAAAAAAGAATGAGCAACGGCATCAAGAGTTAAGCATGATGTTGGGAACTACATTCAAGCAGGCAGAGGGGATCGAAGCCAAGACAAATAGTATTATCGACAGGCAACACGAGCTGAGCAGGGAGATAAAAGACATTCATGCCGAAATCAAAAGAAATAGAGCATAAAAAAAAGGGATGCACTGCATCCCAATTTTCTCCCTATAACCTAAACCCATAAAAATGAACTTTCTACTATAGGGTAAAGATACTAAATTACTGCCTGCCGTGCAAGAAGTCATAAAAGCATCCAGCCTTTACGGCCTTCTTCTTGCGCTCTTGCCTCAACAAATACAGCTTGGTTCGATACCTTCTGAGCTGTAGCATACATTCGTTGGAAACGCCTATATCTTTCTTGATAAGGCGGTAATACCTAGAGGCAGACATGCCGAGTCCTCCATGCTCCTTTTCCAGCATGATCCATGATCCATTTCTTTTAAGGAAGTCTATACATTCTTGGGGTGATGTCATGGGGTTGGGGTTTGGGGTTTAATTCGGGTAGCCAATTGTATCAAACTCAGCAGAACCAAGAAATATGACTTGTCCTCTTTGGTCTGCTATGTATACCGAGTGCTTAATATATGTTATCTCTTTTATAGCCAAGAGATCAACAAGCGGTAAGTGTTCCGGCAATCCATCAACTGGATTAAAATGCATTAGATGGAAAGTGTTATCCTCTTGAAGGTGTCCATAAATAAAATTAC
>PBMI01000024.1 GCA_002722545.1 Opitutia bacterium
CGGCGGCGGCCTCGGCTAGGGCTTCGCTCATGGTGGGGTGGGCGTGAATGGTCTGGTGAATTTCATCCACCGTTGCCTCCAGCTTCATACCCAACCCGTATTCGGCAATCAGTTCGGTGGCATCGGAACCGATGATGTGAGCGCCTAAGATTTCCCCATATTTTTCGCCGACCAGGACCTTTACGAATCCTTCCGAGTGGTTGACCGCCACGGCCTTGCCGGAAGCGGCGAAGGGGAATTTACCCACTTTGTACGCGATCCCCTCTTCTTTGGCTTTTTCTTCCGTCAAACCGATGCTTGCAACCTGAGGTTGGCAGTAAGTACAGCCCGGGAAAGCATCGAAAGGAACGGGGGCGGAATGATCAAACATACCATTGACCGCCTGAATGGCCCGATAGGTCGCAACATGAGCAAGCCAAGGAGGTCCTACGATATCACCAGCGGCATATATGTTCTTTTCGGAAGTCTCGTAGCGATCATCTACTTTTAAATATCCCCGATTAAGATCGAGCTTGAGCTTGTCGGAGAGCGCGCCCTCGAGGTTTGGAACGACCCCGATTGCAAGCAGAAGACTCTCGGCTTCAAGGGTTTCCGTCTCATCACCGCAAGCAAGCGTAAGAAGAACGGAATCCTGACCGACCTCAATGGCATCCACCCGAGTATCGACACAACAGTCTATACCCTGCTCGGAAAACGATTTTTCGATGGCTTTCGACACCTCGGCATCTTCGACTGGTAAAACGTTTGGCAACATTTCGATCAGGGTGACTTTGGTACCAAAAGAATTCAGGAAATAGGCAAACTCGGCCCCAATTGCTCCAGCTCCCATGATGGCAATGCTTTTGGGTTGTTCCGTCATAGCCAAAGCCTCCCTTGAAGTCATCACCCTCTTGCCGTCCACCTCAACCTCGTCAACCTTTCTAGGCTTGCAACCCGTTGCAATCATAATCTTTTCCGCCTTCAAATAAGTGCCCTTGGACTCACCTTCGGTTATCTCGACCATACCGGCGGCATGAACCATTCCCTTGCCAACCAAGTAGTCGACTTTGTTTTTCTTGAAGAGGAATTCGATCCCTCCGCCCATTTGATCGGAGACCTTGCGCGACCGACCCATGACTTTTTCAAAATCAAAGGTGACCTCTCCGCAATTAATACCGAGTGTGTCGGCATACAGGGCGGCTTGGTACGCTTCCGCACTCTTGAGCAAGGCCTTGGAGGGGATGCACCCCCAATTCAGGCAGGTTCCTCCCGCCCGTTCCATTTCAACGCACAAAGCTTTCTTGCCGAGTTGCCCTGCGCGAATAGCAGCTGCATAACCCGCCGGGCCTCCACCAAGAACAATCAAATCGTAGGTAATATCAGGATTCATCAAAAATTAAGGGATAATTTCTTCTTTTTATCGATATTTGGCTATTTCGTCAATGAAACGAAAAAATTACTCGGTTGGGCTTGAATTTTCCGAATAGTGTTCTAGCCTCAAATCCTTTTTTACCATGATAGAAGCATTAGATACCAAGAACGATTACAGAGGAAAAATTTCAAGACACATCGACTATTGCCTGACTTCAACGAATTTGACTTCGGACGAATATTACAAAGGTAAGGTAAGAGACCGTTATGACTTGGGCGAGAAACTGGCCCTGATCACCACGGACAGGCAATCCGCCTTTGACCGGGTGCTCGCAAGCATACCGTTCAAAGGCCAGGTTTTAAATGAAACGGGAGCGTGGTGGTTTGAACAAACCAAAGACATCATTCCCAACCACGTCATCGAGTTACCGGACCCGAACGTCACGATTGCCAAAAAATGCAAGCCTTTCCCCATTGAATTTGTAGTTCGCGGTTATGTTACGGGGAGTTCAAGCACTTCGCTTTGGACTATTTACAACCGTGGAGACCGCGAATATTGCGGAATTCAGTTCCCGGATGGATTGACCAAGAACCAGGCCCTCGATGAAGCGGTGTTAACCCCTACCACAAAAGAGGAAGATCATGACCGACCTATTTCTCCGAAAAATATCGTTTCAGAAGGGTGGATGACACAAGAACATTGGGATTATGCATCTCAAAAATCACTGGAACTTTTCGCACGAGGGCAGGAAATTGCCTCCCAACATGGGCTGATCCTCGTCGACACGAAATATGAAATGGGCATTGATGAAAATGGAGTCATTACCTTGATCGACGAAATTCATACCCCTGATTCGAGTCGCTATTGGATAGCGGGGAGCTACCAGGAGAGAATGCAAAACGGTAAGGAACCGGAAAACATAGACAAGGAATTCCTACGACTTTGGTTCAAGGAACATTGCGACCCCTACAAAGACGAAACTTTACCAGCGGCACCCGATGAGTTGGTTGTGGAATTATCTGCAAGATATATTTATTTATTTGAAAAAATAACTGGAGAAAAATTCCAGTTTCCTGAAATCGAGAATTCAATCGATGCTCGAATCGCCGAAAACCTCAAACAATACTTAGGATAAAATGAAAGTAGTTATTATCATGGGCTCGACCGCAGATGAGCCACACGCCAAGAAGATCACCGATCATTTGGACGCCATGTCCATTCAATGGGAACAGCACGCTGCATCAGCGCACAAGCAACCAAAGGAGGTTCTGAAAATCCTCGAAGACAATGCAAACGAGGAATCCGTTGTATATGTTACGATTGCCGGTCGATCCAACGCGCTTTCCGGGTTCGTCGGAGCAAACTCAGAATTCCCAACCATCGCGTGCCCACCATTTGTCGACAAAACCGATATGCTGGTAAACATTCATTCGACACTTCAAATGCCAAGCAAAACTCCAGTACTGACGGTGTTGGATCCAGGCAACTGCGCAACTGCAATCCATAGGATATTCAAGGTTTAAATATATTTTATTTAATTTCTGAAATTGCAGTCATTACAGACTGGGAAATTCTCTCGTATCGATCTCCACCCTTTCCACCTGGATCGAGTTCATTGAATTCTCGAAGCGGGCCATAACGCAAACGGAGCCTGCGGCCGATACGCGGAAAACTCTTTCCTTTACCCATAATCTCGTAAGAACCGAAAATTCTTGCGGGTAACACCGGTACTTTGGATTTGGCTAGCAGCATACCTATGCCTTTCTTGCCTTCCCCAAGAAGACCGTTTTCGCTCCGAGTACCTTCTGGAAAAACTAGCAAAGGATGGCCATCGCTCAAAATTCTCAAAACGCGGCGCAAGGTCCCCAAATCCAATTGAGAACGATTGACGGGTATTGAATTCAAGGACCGAATCAGGAAACCCAATGGGCCTTTGAAAAGAGTATCTCGGGCAAAATAGTGTAAATTTCTGGGTAAACGACAACCAAGGGCAGGGGGGTCCATAAAGCTCAAGTGGTTGGAAGCCAGCAAGAAAGAGCCATCAGAGGGAATGTGCTCCAAACCTTCAACCTCAAACCTATGACACAATCGGTAATACGAATAGGATAGGAATTGGGCTGTGCGGTAAAAAGGAGTCATTGGATCTTTCGAATCAGGCCCATGATCAATTTCATGACTTCATCGATATCCATTGTACCCGTATCGATTCGTACACTATCATTGGCAGGTGAAAGGGGAGCTATTTTGCGAGATGAATCTTTTTCGTCGCGATTTACTATTTGGTCACTTTCACCATCTTTGTTTCTTCTAGTCGATCGAACAGAGGCATCAGCTTCCAGAAAAATCTTAAGATGAGCATCAGGCAAGATAATGGTTCCTATGTCCCTGCCTTCCATAACAATACCGTTGAATTTATTTAATTTTGCAAATTCAACTTGTGATCTTTGATAACCAAAGAGTAAACTGCGTACAGATTCAAGTGAGGCAAAATCCGAAACATTGGCGTTGATCTCACTGCTACGTAATTCCGACTTTCTAAAGCTTTTTTGGTCAACTAAAAGATGGGATTTCCTTTCCTTAATTTCACTGCTTAAACAGAACTTGTTTTTAATTAAATACTGATTGACTTCAGTTGGTTTTATACCAGAATTTATAAATGACCGGGTAACTGCACGGTAGTGAGAACCCGTATCCACATGCAGCAAATTGAAAGCCTTGGACAAAAAATGAGCAGTAGTGGACTTGCCTGTACCGGCGCCACCGTCCAAAGCAATAATTATGAATTGATCTTTAGTCATTGGGATTTCTACGCAATTGGTTCAATTGCTTGAAAAAGGAAGGAAAGGTCTTGGCACAACAATTGGGGTCTTTGATTTCCAACCATGAAGCTCCGTTCCCAATCAAATCATGTGAGCCCAAAATTCCAAAACTCATGGCAATCCGATGGTCTTTGTAGGTGTCGACTTCCAAACCCTCGGCGGCGAGTGACCTTAGTTTATTTAAATTTGGTGTAATCCGTAATGAATCTTGATTTTCTTCCACCGCCTGACCTAGTTTTCTCAGTTCACTTGCCATGGCGGATACTCGATCCGTTTCTTGTTTTCGAGTATGGGCAATACCACTGATCGTCAAAGGAGACGTAAGCAGAGGGCTAATGGCGGCCAAACTAAGAAAAGTATCCGAGATATCATTGAAATTGAATTCGCCCCCCATGGGTGAAGTTGAAAATTTGGCTAGGGTTCCATCCTCTTTTTCCTCTATCTCGCCCCCTATTGCCTTGAGTATATTTAGGTAAGCCGCATCTCCCTGAAGCATTTCTTTATGCACTCCTCGCAGGAAACACTTCCCTTTCACCACCAGTGGCAAAGTCAGGAAATAGCTCGCAGCCGTTGCATCCGGCTCCACCTCGAAAGTAAAATTATCTTTTCGATAGCCCATACATCTCACACTGACCGTATCCGAGGAAAAACTAGAGGAGAACGCATTTGATCCGCAAAAGGTTTTCATCATCTCGATCGTAATATTCACAAACGGTACCGAAACCGTACCTCCCTCGAACGACAAATCGAAGTCATGGTCGAGAAAAGGAGCGATCATCAGAATGGCGGATAGAACCTGACTGCTTTGAGTCGCATCGATTTTTCTTAACGCACCAGTCAACCCTTGCGTTTCCATAACGAATGGAAAGCATCCTTCATTTCTTTTAAAAATAAAGTTTGCTCCATTGTTTCTTAGAAAGGTCAACAACTCACCCATAGGCCTTTCCCTCATAGCCTCCGTTCCATCGAGTTCATAATGGCCATCCTGTTGAGCTGCTAGCAAAGCCGTTAGGAACCGTGCGATCGTACCGGCGTTGCCAACGAATATTTTTTCCCGGTTTACCGGAAGAATCCCTTTGCAACCCTTTACTTTCAAGGTCGTGTCATTTTCACACTCTTCCACCTTCAAACCCAGCTTAACGAGGGCTTCGATCATCAGGTTGACGTCTTCGCTCCGAAGTAGTCCCTTGAGGATGGTTTCTCCACTCGACAAGGCTGAAAGAATCAAGGCTCGGTTGGAAATGCTCTTGGATCCCGGAACCCGTACCGATCCACTGCATTCCTTGCCAAACGGCTCTACCATCAACGAGCCAGTCATTCTTCCGTAGCATTCAAGCTTTTCCTGAAATGAACTCCCGTTTCCAAAAACTCCCGCAACTCGCTTCCTTGTTCGTTGGCCAAATAGTTTTTAGCCAATGAAATCGAGCTCTCCAATTCTGCAAGAGCGGCCAAAACATTCGACTTGTTGGACAGAAGAATCTGTTCCCATAGGTCTGAATTGCCTTCTGCAATTCGTGTCGTATCCCTCAAGCCCTGTCCACACAATGACCGCCAATCGAGGTTTATTTCATCTAGGCAATGGGCCAAACTTGAGGAAAGCAGGTGCGGAAGGTGACTCACGTGAGCCACACAGCGGTCATGCTCCTCCGCACTCATATCATGAACCTTCATTCCGACTCTTTCCCAAAAATCATGAAGTGAGCGATGGAGTGAATCGGGAACGTTTGTTGGTGACGTCACGATACACGGCTTCCCCTCGAAGAGGTCCGGTCGAGCATGGCTCATTCCTGATTTCTCAGAACCAGCCATGGGGTGCGAGCCAATGAAAGTCCCCTTTCCCTTCCCGCCCTGTTCTTCGCCCACTTGGCAAATTTTCTTTTTAACGCTCCCAACGTCCGTCAACAGCGATCCCTCAGCTGAAAGCGAAATAACTTCCGGTATCAAAGCGGCTATGCTCTCTACCGAGGTGCAAAGGACTATTAAATCGCTACCCGAAACGGCCTTTTCCAAGCTGTGGTCCGCATGATCACACCAATCCAAACCGGAGCATTCCGCAACTCGCTCCGGATTTCTGGCCCAAACCACAATTCGCCGGCAGGCACCTCGATTACGCAGTGCCATGGCTAAGGAAGCCCCCAATAATCCGGGGCCTACAATCGTTACTTGTTCAAAATTCATAACGGGACGTATTATTCCTTAATTTCTTTGATTTTGGCAAAGGGTTCGTTTAGAACTCATTCATAGATGGAAAAGGATTTCAAAGAGCAAGACTCAAACGACGAAGATTGGGGCAACCCTCCTTCTCCTCTTACTCCCGAAAACCAAAAAAAAGCATTCCGAGCCCAGATGATCATTGGTATCGTAGCCTTTGTGGGGATTTTGCTTCCCGGACTCATGTTTTGGCTTTTTGGGAAATAAAGCATTCCTTTCGATATCTAATCAATTAAATCAAAACAATCAAAGCATCATAAAATTGAAAGCCTCGAAAAACACTGGATTTGGGAAATTTGAACTAATCATCTTGCTTTTGATCATTGGGGTACTCGCTTTCTTGTCCATCCCCATTTACAATTCCTGGGTCGCCAAAGAAAGCGAACCTTCCCAAACCACAAAGCCCAAACCGTCTTCCCCACTCGCCACCGCCTCGAGTTCCGAAACAGATTCCAACAAATCCGAGTCCTCTTCCACGGTTCCTCCTGCAAAGTAACTTCCAGCCTGATGGCCCCTATAACCGTGGAGATAACCGGCAAAAAGCTAGTATACGTAGGTCTGTTGGTTCTTTCCCTGTTCGGAGTCATTATTATTCTTTGGTATTCCTTCCTCGGTATATTCGGGGAGGAAGGGAAGAAAATGCTCACCCATCTTTGGTATGATTTTGAAAATATCGTGCTATCCAATGGTTTTTGGCTTTTCTTGGCTATCGCGATTCTGCCCGCTTTTATCCTTCCCGTTTCCCCACTTCTCATCTTAGCCGGGAAGTGGGGTGGCGCACATAGCCCTTGGATGGCTTGCCTATACTCCGTCCTCGCTATTGCAGTCAACCTTGGTTTGACCTATTGGTTCGCGAGAAAGCCAGGAAATTCACTAGTAAAATGGCTTCTGTCCAAAACAAAACACCAACTGCCCGAAAAGCCACCAGCGAATCTTGCTCAATGGGCTCTTATCCTTCGACTTACTCCAGGCGTCCCCTTTATTTTTACAAATTATATTCTTGGAGTCCTCAAATTACCCTTTCGTTCTTACCTTTTGGTTTCTCTTCCGATTCTTTCCATTACATCATGCGGTTACGTGCTTATATTCGCTGGGGTATTCGGGGGCGAAAAGATCGAAGAATCAGCTCAAAGATGGGCTTATGTTTTGGGTGGATTCGGTCTTGTATTCGCAATGACCTTGCTTGGGCGAATTATTCTTGGGAAACAAAATCGTGCAAACTGACTTATTCGAACAACACGAGGATCATTCCGAAATCTGGGGGGTGTCGGAAATCACCAGAGAAATCAAAAGGATTTTAGAAACGAAATTTCCGGTCCTTTGGGTAAGAGGTGAGATTTCGAACCTCAGAGCCCACCCGAGCGGTCACCGATACTTTGTCCTCAAGGACAGTCATTGCCAATTGAAGGCCGTCCTATTCAGGGGTGATGCAAGTTCTCTTGGATACTCTCCGCAAGAAGGGGAGGAGTGTTTGGCTTATGGAGAGTTGACCTTGTATGAACCACGCGGCGAGTACCAACTGAGAGTCCGCCATATGATGCAGGACGGTATGGGCAGCATGCGTTTGCATTTCGAAAGGCTCAAGGAAAAGCTACTGAAAGAGGGCCTCTTTGAGGAATCACGTAAGAAAACTCTCCCTTCTTTGGCCCAAAACATCGCAATCATAACCTCGGCCAGTGGGGCCGCCCTTCAGGATTTCCTAAGTATTTTGAAACGCAGGGAATGGGTGGGGTCGGTTTTTCTCTTCAACTCTCCGG
This sequence comes from Opitutia bacterium, assembly GCA_002722545.1. GTDB lineage: Bacteria > Verrucomicrobiota > Verrucomicrobiia > Opitutales > Seribacteraceae > Seribacter. Next base: position 8,139 of record PBMI01000024.1, read on the forward strand.
TCCAAGGCAAGGATGCTCCAGCTGGTTTGATTGAGGCCCTGAGCCAAGCGGTTGCTTTTCCAGGCATTGACCTCATCGTGCTTGGCAGAGGGGGAGGCTCCATTGAAGACCTTTGGGCCTTCAACGATGAAACTTTGGTCAGACAGGTCGCTAACTGCCCAATACCCACCATTTCCGCCGTAGGGCATCAAACGGATTTCGTCCTCACTGATTTCGGATCTGATTTTCGGGCGGAAACCCCTTCAGCCGCGGCCGAATGGATTAGCTCTCAGCATGTGAGTTTAGTTAAAAAAATTGAAGAATTAGGCGTTCGGATCCGGGGAATCCCGGAAGGTTTCCTATCCATGGCCTTTGATCGAATTCAACTCAATGAGGCCAAATTAAAAAATTGTTCGCCTTCTTCAAGAATCGATATGCAGCATCAATTTCTGGACGATCTCGATTCAAGGATGAACAGAAACATTGAAAGTTTTTTTGAGCGCAACGCGTATGTGCTTGAAGGCCTTGAGAGAAGATTGGAAGGAAACAGCTTGAAGTCCTCCCTCAACAAAGGCTTTGCCTATTTCAAGGATAAGGAAGGTAACATTATCGAGAAAGCCAAGGCGCTTAAGGCTGGATCTACGGTCGAAGCCACCCTCAAAGATGGAACTAAAAACCTCAAAGTCATTTGACCTAAGCCCGTTCAAAAAGATTGTTCGCAGAATTTCACGATCTTTTTAAAACCGAGTCGGTCATACAAATTATTAGGTCCACCGTAGTCACTGAACAAGATGCAGTCCCTTTTTCCCTTTGCCGCGGCCTGCCCAACCAAGCCTGAGATTAATTCTTTCCCGTATCCTCTCCCCCTTAATTCTTTCGGGACAAACACTTCGTTGATGACAAAGCTACGAGGGGTGGCACGACCAAATCCTCCCATAGCGCACGCTCCTACACCTTCCTTGCGCAAAAGAAACAAATTGCCTTTGAGCATCATGCTCCGCGTCATCGAAACGAGCGAACTGCTTTCCAGAGGAGGGTCGGCTTCATTAGCATACAAGGTAGTCCACGCTTGAGCTCTAGGCCAACTGCTGGGCTCCACGACTTTCAAGAGGGTAGGTTTCCGTCCCTTGAGGAAAGAAATGCAGGAAGTCGAATAAATCATAAATTCCTTTTTATCCAGAGGTGCTTCCTTGACTCCCTCCAGCCATACGGAAGCAAAAGACAGTACGGATTTTTCAGGACCGGTTACTCCTTGAATTTTCCATTTTTTTGATTTTCCATAATGGGCAAGCCGAATCAGAGCGTCCCTATTTCCTTTCGAGAGCAAAAGGTAACCCGAAGGGAGAATCAAACTGCTTAAGGATATCTCCCCTTTGTGGAAAACATTGCCCGACCATGCTGATTTACCACTCTCCTGCAATTTTTGAATTACTTCCCAAAAGAGATTATTTTCAAATTCCGCACCCAAAAGAAAACCAGAGGCATTACGAAAAAAAGAGGCGAGATCACGATATGTTTGGACTTTTCCCATGGTTTGCTGCGACATTTGTCTTGGAACAATGAAAGTGCTTCCGTATGAACGGACAATCAAGCAAGATATTTCCTATGCCAGCTAACCTCTCACAAAGCCGATACAATCAACGGGGCGTTTCATCCGACAAAGGCGACGTTCACAAAGTCGTCGACAAATTGGACGGGGGCTTGTTCCCCGGTGCCTTTTGCAAGGTCACTGAAGATCTTCTGACCAACGACAAGGAGCTATGCAACGTGATCCACTCGGACGGAGCAGGGACGAAATCCATTCTTGGGTACCTATGGTATCGTGAAACAGGAGATGCCAACGTTTTTCGAGGTATCGCTCAGGACAGCATAGTAATGAACCTCGACGACCTTGCGTGCGTTGGTATTTGGGATCAAGTCGTCCTGTCCAGTACAGTCAACCGGAATGCCCGCAACTTCCCCGGAGAAGCCTTGGCCGCTTTGATCGAAGGAACAGAGGCCTTCCTGCAAACTTTGGCTGAAAATGGAATCAACGTAAAAAGCGGAGGAGGGGAAACCGCCGACGTAGGCGACCTCACGGGAACCGTAGCAGTCGACTCCTGCGCAGTTGCGGTCTGTCCAAGAGAAAAAATCGTCGACAACGCCCGCATATGCCCGGGGTTGAGTATTGTGGGACTTTCCTCCTGCGGGCAATCGACCTATGAAACCTTTGAAAACAGTGGTATAGGCAGCAACGGTTTGACGAGTGCCAGGCACGAACTTCTTTCCTCCCATTACCGGGAGCAATACCCCGAAACCTTCGATCCGCAAACCGACCCTCAGTACGTTTATTGTGGACCACACCGAATGACGGACCGACTGCCGGAATCAAATCTGACGGTTGGCGAAGCGTTGCTCAGTCCGACGCGAACCTACCTACCCGTGGTCAAACGAATCGTCGAAGAGCTCGATCAAAACCTTCTCGGCCTCGTTCACTGTTCCGGAGGAGGACAGACCAAGTGCTTGCGTTTTGGCACCCGCGTTCATCACGTCAAAGACAACCTTTTTCCCATTCCGGCCTTATTCAAGGAAATCCAACGTGTATCGGGAACCAGTGACGAAGAGATGCATCAAGTCTATAACATGGGTCACCGGCTTGAAGTTTTCTGTTTACCCGAAGCCGCGTCCAGAGTAATCGAACTGTCCCGAGAGTTCGGAATTGATGCCCAAGTGGTGGGAAGAACCGAAGAGAGCCAAAAGGACGACGGGGGCAATCATCTCACCATCCAGCGGGACGACCTTACTCTTCAGTACGGGTAGGTCGATGCAAGAACTTTCTCAAACGGATCAATCGCTAGAGGAAGCCTCGGCATACCTGCGTGATAACTGGGGAGAAGTCATTCCCGACACCTGCATGATATGTGGATCGGGTTGGGGGCCTCTGGCCGATGATTTGCCTGACTCACAAAGCTTGCCTTATGACCAAATCCCCGGATTGAGCGCCACAACCATTGCCGGTCACAACGGGCAATTGCATTTTGGCAAAATTGGAAACGGACACACCTTGATTTTCCAGGGACGCAGACACTTGTACGAGGGTGATGGTTGGGGACCCATTCGCTTTCCAATACTGCTGGCCCACAAACTGGGAGTCAAAAACTTGCTCCTTACCAATGCAGCCGGAGGTATCCGGTCCTCCTTTGAGGTTGGGGACATGATGGTTCTTTCCGACCACTTGAATTTCATGGGAGGAAATCCGCTGGTAGGCCCTCTTTCAAATGAAGATATGCCGAGGTTTCCGGATCAGACGGAGGTCTATGATTACGGGCTTCGCAGTCAACTTCTCCAAGCAGGAAAGGAAAACGACGCTCGAATTCACGAAGGCATATACGTTGCCCTTTCCGGACCTGCTTTCGAAACACCGGCGGAGATTCGGGCTTTTGGCATTTTGGGTGCGGATGCGGTGGGTATGTCTACCGTACCGGAAGCAACCTTGGGCCATGCTCTGGGCTTGCGAGTTTGCGCCCTTTCTTGCATCAGCAACAAAGCGGCGGGTATTTCCACTGAAAAGTTGAAGCACGAAGACGTCGAGCAGGCAGCTGGGATCGCATTGCCCAAGATGAAAGCCACCGTGTTATCGTTCCTGAACAGACTCGCGCATTAAACCCAAAGGCACCGATACCATTCGACTTTAGTCGGAATTTTCATCAAAAAGGACGGGTATGAATCATCACGAGTTAGAGGAAGGCAAAACCCTTCAAATCGATTTCAAAAAATTGGCGAAAGTTTCCAATTGTGGAGAGAACTTGATTCCAGCCGTCGCTCAGGACCATGATACGGGGGAGGTGCTAATCGTCGGTTACGCCAATGAACTGGCCTTGAAGACTGCCTTGCAAGAAAAGATGGCGACCTTTTGGAGCACGAGTAGAAACGAGCTTTGGATCAAGGGAAAAACCTCGGGAGATTATCTTGAAATCGTAGAGGCTCGAGTGAACTGCGAGCAAAACTCAGTCCTTTACCGGGTGCGACCGAAAGGGCAGGGGGCCTGCCATACAAAGGACAAGGATGGGGTTGCCAGAACGGGCTGCTACTATCGTGTAATAGAAAAAGAAGGCACGCTGAGCTTTGCCGAACAAAGCTAGTTTTAACAGTGATGGGCTCCCTGAGTTTCGACGTACAGGGAATAAACGGATTGACTTGCGGTCATGAACAAACGGTTTCTCTTGACCCCGCCAAAACAAAGATTGGAGCAAATTTCGGGTAATAGAATTTGACCGATTCGCTTTCCTTCCTCTGGCTCGAAAACATGGACTCCGTCAAAGCCATGACCGGCCCATCCAGCGCTTGACCAAAGATTTCCGTCTTTATCGCAACGGATTCCGTCCGCTCCCCCCTCAAGAACTTTCCCTTCCAACTCAAGTTTCATCGATGCAAAGGTTTTCCCTCCCGTCAGGGTATTCTTGGCCGTTACGTTCCAGACCTTGATTTCTCTGGGTGCATCGGGGTAATGTGAAGCACCCGTGTCGGCCACGTAAAGCTTGGTATAATCAGGACTAAAGCAAAGCCCATTTGGCTTGAAGATCTCGTCGGTGACTTTGTTCACTTTTCCAGACTTTGGATCGATTCTGTAAACGGCTTCTTTCTGAATAGGCATAACACTACCAGTATCCGCCCGATTGCCCTCGTAATTCATCAAGCTGCCATAACCTGGGTCCGTAAACCAAATTCCACCATCCGGGTGGACCACGACGTCATTGGGAGCATTGAATTCCTTTCCTCCGAATCGATCGGCCAAGATAGTAAGTTTTCCATCGTGTTCATACCGGACGACTCTCCTGTTCCCATGTTCGCAGGAAAGCTGCCTCCCTTGGAAGTCAAAGGTGTTTCCGTTGCTGTTTCCACTTGGTTTTCGAAAATCATTCACTCTTCCATCGTCTTGAATCCATCTCAATTGACGATCATTGGGTATATCACTCCATATTAAATACTTGCCGACTCCATTCCAGGCAGGTCCCTCCGCCCATAGCATATCCGGACTCGTATACACTCTTCGAATGGACGCGTTGCCCAAACGGTACTTCCCGAAAGCTGGGTCCAAAACCAAAACATCGGGATCAGGATAACGGGTAGGTTCGCTTCCTGTCCAGTCGCGGGCATATACGGATCCAATCGTTGCGCTTACGGCTGAAAGAAGAAAGTTTTTTCTATTTAGGTACATCGTAAAAAAAGGGGTTTCACAGAAAGGCCGACCAATCCGAAAGAATTTTATTTAATTCCTGTCGCTCCGTCTCGTTTACGTCGACCAAGGGAGGCCTACTTGGACCGCCGGCAAAACCTCTGAGCTCAAGAAGAGCTTTCATCGCAGACACCTCGTAGCCTTTTCTTCTCGTTCGCAAGTTGTACAGCGGCAAAACAAAACGATCCGTTAATTCGGCCAGCTCAGACTCTTCGCAGGCAGCACCAGCCTTGTGAAGGGCGATCGATAGTTTGGGAGCTACGCAAGAAATACTCGAAGTAAAACGACGTAAGCCTATCCCATAGTAACCGCTGACGTGATCATCACCAACTCCGCCAATCCAAGTGAATCGGTCGCCAAGCTTGGCTCGAATTCGTTGCAAAGAACTCAACTCTCCCTGACCATCTTTCCACCCCCAAAGGGTGGGGACTTCATCGGCAACCCGTTGAGCCTCTTCCACGCTCAAACGAAACCAGTCCCTCGTATATAAAATGAGAGGAAGAGAGGTTGCCTGTGAGATGCCTTTCAAGTAGGCAAGCAAACCATCGAAACATGCATTTTGGTAGTAAGGAGGAAGAATCAAGATGGCGGAAGCTCCAAGTTTTTCAGACTCGGCAGCCATGATTTGAGCGATATGAGATCCATAACCCACGCCTGCAATAACGGGCATTTTTCCGTTCGCAGTTTCAACCGCAGAACGGACGACGGAAAGATACTCATCTCGAGCCAGCGAATAAAGTTCCCCGGTCCCACCCGCTGCAACGAACGAAGTGAAAGGCTTCTCCAGAACAATTTCAAGGTTTTTGGCAAACCCTTTCAGGTCCAAAGAATAGTCCGAATGAAAAGGGGTAACCGGAAAACCAATTGCTCCCTGAGGAAGTAAGTGATTGAGTGGATTTTCGGTCATTGCGGATAAAAATTTAAAGTGAAGTCATTGACAATTCCGAGAATGATTCACTTCCATAACAAGGCAAGAATGTTTCTTGACCCTTTCTCGATGAAAACAAACTTTTCGAATCGTCCTACATCTTTACGATGGAAAGCTGAACAACTAGGTAGGACATGCAACGAGGCTTTTAAAAAAGAAAGTGTGGAAACAAATATGCGAATACAAGAACCGCAAGCATCCCGACAATGCCTTGCAGTGCGATTACAACGGAGAAAGTCTGCAAGGTTTCTTTTTCCGTTAGGCCGGCCAATTTCCCAACTACCCAAAAGCCACTATCGTTCATCCAGGGAATGGGCTTGGCCCCGCAACCTATGGCAAGCGCAAGGTAGACTGGGTGAACCCCAAACCCTTGGCTTACCAGACCGCCAACGATTCCAACGGACGTAATCATCGCGACCGTCGCGCTTCCCTGGGCAATTCGAATTGCCGAAGTAGCGAAAAAGGCGAGCAAAAGAATAGCAGATGATCCAAGTTCGTTGCTGGAAGCAAAAGCCCTTATGTCCAACCCTAGGGAGGTCTGTTGCAAAATACCACCAAAGGCTCCCCCCATCCCGGTGATCAAAATAATTGTTCCGGCGCTTTTGAGAGATTTCCTGACGGCGTTTCCAACTTGAGATTCCCGAGAAACGGGGGAACGCAACAAAAGCCAAATAGCCAACACCGCACCGATGGTAAGAGCGAGGTTCTTGTCCCCCAGAAAAGCAAGTGCTTCCCGAAAAGAAACAAGCCAAGCTTCTTCGGACCCGAAAGTCGTTTGACGGAGAATGGAATTCCCCGCGATAAGCAAAACCGGCACGGCAAGAGGTGCGAGGGAAAACAAGAGGGAAGGAAGTTGATTATCCCTGGTCTGAATCATTTTTGAAAAGACACCGGCATCCGAGTCATCCATTGAACGGACTTCCATGGGAAATTTGTTATTGTACCATCTCGCATAGGCAAACGCTCCCGCCATGCCGAATGAACCGATTAACAGTCCACCAACGATCATTCTTCCCAAATCGACTTCTAATTCACCCGCAACGAGTAAAGGACCCGGGGTAGGGGGAACGAGAGAATGAGTCATGGCTCCGCCAGCCACGATAGCTAACACATAAAGCAGATAATTCTTTTTAGTTTGCAGAGCAAGCGCCTTGGCCAAAGGAACCATCAAGTAAAAAAGGGTATCGAAAAAAACCGGAATCCCCAAGAGAAAGCTACTTCCCGCCATAGCTTCAGGGGCCCGCTTTTCACCAAAGACGGATAGAGAGGATCGAACAATACGCATCGCTCCTCCACTCTCCATAAGGCAAGTACCGATAATCGCCGCCATAGCGACCAAAATACCCACCTTCCCGCAAGTCTTGCCGAATCCTCCTGCCAACCTCTTGCCGATGCTTTCCTCGGCTAATACTTTGGCTCTTTCGGGAGACTCACCTTTTTCTTCTGCAAAATGCCTCTCGAGGTAGGTAGTTGGTGTCAAACTCCCCACCAGAAAGGCCGCCAAAGCCAAGGCAAGAAAAGCATGCATCCGAAGCCATACGATCCCTCCGATAACAAGAAGAAGACCAAGAACAAGAAGCAAAAGGGGCGAGATCACGTAGAGAAAAACAAATGGAAAAGGGTGGTTTGGATATGAAGTGCAAACAAAATTTCCTAGAAACCACCAACCGTCGGTTGGGGCTTCACTTCTGGGGCAGGTGTGAGTAACTGAGGAACATCATATCCAAGAGTATTTTCAACCGGTGAAGAAAATTCCACGATGCGGCTTACCCGAACCCGGTTTCTTTGCATGCCAATGAAATACATCCCACGAAGATCGGGTGAATAAGGCCATTTTCGAGAAAAAACCTTTTCGTATTTACCGTTTTTCGGCAGGTAGGCCGAAAGCTCCATGACTTGCCCATCCTTGTCCGTGGGGCTTGCTTTGACTCTTTCCATCTTGCCTCGAGAAAGAGTAAATTTGGATTGCCCGAAAATCAAGCCCACCGGAGTGGCAAGTTGAGAGGTGAAACTAAAATACCCCTTGGGAATCGTTTTCTCGTCAAAGGAAAGATTTCTAGTCTTCCAAGTTTTTTCTCCTTCGGAAGGAGTAAGAAGAATAAGAGAGTCACTCGGTTTTCCCTCGGCGGAAGGCAATCGGATCTTGGAAACGGATTCATAAGGGCTTTCTCCTTCGTCGAATTCGTAAGGCTCTTTCTGTCTAAGCAAGCTCAACTCTCCCGAGCCGTAAAAGGAACATTTCTTGGAAGGCATGCCGGAGGACACGGTAAAAGGAATGACCGTGGCATTTTCATCTAGGTCATTACCCCATGGAGCATAAGCAAGATTCTGACTGCCTTGGGCATTCCAAAGCATGATTGAAAAAAGGGCCTTGGGCATAGGCTTCACCGTTTGCTCCTGAGACCAAAGAACTGTCGTCATGAAAGCCGACAAAAGGAAACAAAATCTCATGCCTTCACTCTAACGAATTACTGCGTGAAGAGAAGTCTTGTTTTACACTTCGTTCTCCCGCAACCAACGGAATTTAATGATCTTGAATTTCCGGCCGAATCGTTGGTTGATTCCTTTTCTCGAAATATCCTTGTCGGAGTTGGAGAGCACCTCCTCATGCGGATCCTGATTAAGTTTACGATCGGTTGGCAAACCAACTGCATAACGGTTTCGCGCTCCTGTGTCCCCGATGCCCGGTAAATCGGGTCCGGATTCGATGCCGTTGGTTATGGGTTGGATCTTTCCGGAGCTATCGGTTTCCGTGCTGTTACGATTCAGGTCGAGCCAATATTCCTCTCGACCATTCCAAATACCGTCGAAATTGCGATCCTCGAAAGGCTCATGAGGTCTATGGTGAGAGGGGTCCAACTTGGATTTCACGTAATCCGGCAATCGTTGAACGGTCACTTCAATCCAAGAACGGGAAGCCATCTGATTACTCTCGCCGGCGGGGCTTTCCCCCATGACACGGATCGTAAAAGTATCGGAACGGGCGGCAAGGGCAGGGGCAAGGGGTGAAAGAAGGTCTGCTTGGGTAAGCCAACCGGGGATGTTAGCGCCTGTCGCAACATTTTCAACTGCAAGAAGGCTATCGGGAGCTTCTCCAAAGTTGAATGCGTTTTTGTAAATGTCCATTTTCATATCAATTGTGTGACGTTCTACTAGCATCCCTTCTTGATCGTTCCATTGCCTGTAAGGATCAGGAGGGTTCTTTTGGACCGCAGGGATAAGCAAAGGTGGATTAGGTATCCAATCACCCACGTTGGCTATACTATCGTCTTCGCGGTAAGCATTGTTGGTGTCGACGTGATAACGAGTCGCTCGAACCTTTATTTTCGGGTCGGGGAAACGATTGTTTTCTCGAGTTACCCCCGCACCCCAACCTTGGTTGAAGGTAAACCAATGGCCCCGTTGATTCGGATTAGGATTTCTAACATTGGGTTTGGGTGCAGCGGGACGAAGAGTTCCCTGAAGGCTGATGGCGTGTGTCCCGAATTTGGAATCTCCGGAGGAGGTGCCGTTGTTCTTGAAACCAACATAGGTAAATTCTTGCGTTGTCTTGGCTCGAGGAGGACCATTCCATCTTTTTAGAGGGACTCGCGGAAGAGCCAAATCCTTTTGCGGCGTTGAGAATCCATCGGAGTTGATCCCAGCTTTGGCAATCGCGGCTTGCACGGGACCACGTAATCCCAAAACCGTGTCTCTGGTTTCCCTTGGCCACCTGTCCCGTGGTAACCAAACCAAACTTTCGTTACCGGAGGCAAAGGAGGTACGGGCTACCCTGCGATTTACAAAGTCGGAAAGAGACAAAAAGGGACCACGCAACTTTACTTCCTCAACTAAATAACGAGCCAAATCCTCCAATTGATCATCGGTAAGAGACGCATACCCGGCCCATACGTCATCCGGGGAAGAGCTCTCGCCCATAACTCGCGGAAACGGTGTTTTGTTTTTTCCGTATTCCTTGAGTGAGGATAGTTGACTGACCCATGCTTCCACGGAGGTGGAGTTTACGTTAAACGCTCCATTGACAAGAAGATTGGAAGCATTGGTTTGATGCCGATGATCTTCATTGGAACTAGAAGTATTATCATGGTTTGGACTTCGATAGGGAATCAACCTAGGATTTGCGGGCTGTATGGGAGAGTAAAGAGTGGGGTTGGTCCGATCATCACCGGAGAGGAAATAGCCATCAAAGAGAGCTTGATTGGCGTAATAACTTTGATCGAGGGTAACGTTTTGGTGATTGAATTCGTTTTCAACGTCACGGACTGTTCCTGCTCCCATATCCAAGTTCGCCAAATCCCAAGGAAAAAGGCGGATTGGAAAATAATTGCCCGTAAATTGATCCAAGTATTCGAAACTGAACTTATTGATCAAATAGGGGATATCCATGTTGGGCTGAAAATCGATGCGCCTAACCCTTCCCCAGGTCTTGTACCTGGCCACTTGTGTCGTCGCATAGGAATTTCCTATCACATAGGCGGGGCCTTGAGAATAGGGGTTCAAGTTGGCGTGTCTGAATTGCATGAGGGAAAGCAAAGGGGAGCGGGGTACGCCAAACATGATAGCCGCATCAAATGCCACTTGACCTTCCATGTCCATGTTCTGATCCTCATGAAAATGGCCAATGCAGTACTCGCCGGAGTCGTCCACCAATGGAAAAACAGCTCCCGAGACAAAGCTTCCCCCGGTGGTGCTCGAAGCCATGAAATGCTTTGTGGTATTGAAATCGTCGAAATCAGCAAAGGGTTCGGAGGTCGGATTGTTTTCATTCCAGCGATAAGGAGGTCTCTCTCTACCCGAGTAGGTGGTTCCATCATCCATTTGACCTCCGTAAAAACTTGTCCAGGTGTTGCAATTCTTTTTTTGATTGTCACCACTGCCTTTAAAGTGAGTTGAATCGAACTTTTCCGTCGACCAATTATGGCCGGATCCGGTTTGAAAACTTTCGACGAGGGAACGAGGATTGAATTCGTGAAAAACGATCTTGTTGGAATCGCCCGGTAATTTCCAACGAAGCCTGAAACCATTCATGGGTGCTCTGTTTCCAGAAAGATTTCTGAATCGGTTCAGGCTCAAATCTGCATCGGCATTGGCGTAATCGCAAGTATTGGTTCCAATGCCAATTTGAAAAGATTTGCTGAATTTCTTTATTGGAAATTCCGTACTTCCCGAGGCGAGGTACAAGGTGATGCCTCTCGGAGAAGGAGTGCCCCCCAAACCGGGCAGGATGTTTCCTTGATCGTCGATGTTCTCCAATTCGGCCCGTGAAATACCCTTGACGTGGGAAAGCCAGTGACGAACGGTTACCGGATCGCTCCCTGATTGAGTGTAGTCGGTGAAGAATTTGGCGATGACGGGAATTTCGGGCCCCTTGACCAAGGGTATGTCGAGCAGACTCTTCGTCTGGCCGCTCGGATCATTTCTTACTCGGTTGATCAAAGCCCAATCATAGGTGGCTCCACTCCCAACTGTAAAATGAGCTTTTTCGCCAGGCTCCAATACAAGGTCGCTGATTCGAAGACGCAAAGGGACCGCACCCGTTGCTCGCACGAACTGGGAGCTACCTGGTCGAAGCTCAACCCTGCTTTGACGAAAGATGTGAAAAACTGGAATTCTACCATTGGAACGAATCGAAGAGGGGTGGCTAAAAAGAGGGGTAAAATCGGACTCGTTTCGAAAACGGTAAAAAGTACGATGATCGGAATTCGACATCTTGCCTCTTTCTTGATGTCTTACTAACTTGAAGTTTTTTTTCCAGAAGTCCTCGCGATCACCCGAATAAATGGGGCGACGCCATGGTCGGGGGGCAGAACCGCCCCCACCGCCACCTCCGGGGGGGCGACCGGGTTTCACTGGAGGAAGTCTTGGGGGACGTTTACCCGGTTCACCTCGATCCCATCTCCCGTTGCCGTTTAAATCGATAAACGTGTTCGGCCAAATGGAAGCAAATAGGGAATCGTCTGCGGGATTCAGATCGAATTCCGATTTGCTGGGCACACTCGTGGAGGAGGAAGAAAAGCCATTTGAAACCGTGGAGGTGTCATCTTTGAGTTCATGATTCCACCACTTCTTGAATATATCCCAATCTTTGGTGTTATATGCTTGAATTTCGTTTTGAATGGGAACCTCGACAATAATGTCTTGCTCCATGGACAAGGTCACGTCGTAGGGGTTCCAAAAGGCAACCGAGGGAAGAACAGCCAAGCCAAGTTTGCCATTCTCGAAGAAAGGCGCCTGCCCATACTTGATCTCAACAAGGACCGGACTTATTGGGTGGTTGGATGGTTCGGGACGGTTTTGGATTCCACGAAG
>PBMI01000041.1 GCA_002722545.1 Opitutia bacterium
AAATCGGGAGTAAAGGTTGCTGACTTCTTGCCCTTTGCTTCCTTCATGTCATGGAGATAGCTTTTCCCCACGAACGGAGGGGTGTGGACGGAATGCTTCCATTGACCCACCAACTTGGCATCGACGTCGTCCACCACGATCCCGGGCAAAGCCTCGGAGTCGGGCTTGATGAAAGCAATCATAACAGGTTTGTCCACCTGACTGGGTTTGGGCAACGATGGGGTCTTTCGTTCAGCGGAAGCACCAATTGGCCCAAGGAAAAGAATAGGCGCAATCCGGATTACAAACCTCAGACCCCGCCTCTTACTCGTCGTCACTACTTTCTTTTGTGACTGAAGAGCCACTTGTAAAAGGCAGGCTGGCCATAGGGAACACCTCCGGCATTGTGCCCCTTGTCCTCAAAGACGATCAGTTCGGCTTTCTTGCCGCCGGCTTTCCCAATCGCTTTCATGATCATGTCACCCCGGTCTGCGGGTACGATCCGATCTTTCTTTCCGTAGTAGGTACGCATGGGAAGCTTGGCCAAATTACGCCCCCAGAGGTCAAGGTCCTTGGTCACGTCCTTGGGACCGTAGGGGCCAATTCCCCCGACCATTGGGGCAATAGCGGCGAAATGACCAGGGCGGTATCCCGCCCACATGTAAGTTCCATATCCTCCCATGCTGTTCCCAGTAAGGTAGACGCGGTTAGGATCAACGGGTAGGGTTTCGATCAGGTGAGCCAGCAAGAGATCGAGGTCGGGGACTTGCCAACCACCCTTCCCTTTATCACCCTTCGGTCCAGCCGTTGCCTGGGGAGCCACGATCAGGGTGTCGATCGATGCCATCCGCAAGGGCTTGAGTAAGGGTAGAATTTGCCTCCTTGGTTTTTCAAGGTCCAAGCCCACGCCACCGCCTCCGTGTAAGTATATGAGCAAGGGAAGTTTTCCCTTGGTATGGTTGCGTTCTTCAAAGACGCAGTATCTGGGGTTGAGGGAAATTGTCTGCTTCGCCTTCGCCTCCGGTAAACGTTCGATCTTGATCCCATCGTTGGCCGTTGCCCGCTGTGCTGATACTACCGTTGCCCAAACCAGTACGAAAAGAGACAGGGCACTAATTTTAAATATTTTTGTTAACATGATTCCACAGTTTGCCATTGCGGCAAAAATGGCAACGTCTTGCTTGTGCTATTTACTGATTTCACATAAGAACCCACCCAATGAGTAGGATTGTTTTCCATGAGACGACAAAAGCCTAAGGGCACAAAACTAAAAGGACCATTCCAGCCCAAGACCAAGATGGAAAAAATCTTTAAGCAACTGATCTCCTGATAGGGTTGGGTCCCGATCCACGGCCAAACTCTGGGTGCCGTGAGCCACCATGGAAAAATTTTCGGAAAGGTTTACTTTGGCTCCGGTTCGAAGGGCAAAGAAGTTCAACCCATGATGCCCGTCCGAAACGTAACCTTCGTTCCAACCTAAAATACCTGACAGGGAGAGTTGCAAGGTTTCGCTCAGGTTGAATTCCCTGCCCGTCGCCCATTCGAAAAAAGTTCCTTCCGCATCCGTGGAATAAGATCCATCCAATGAAGTTTCCAAGGCGAAAGGAAGCTCAACGTAACTGATTCCGGCGGACCATTCGCAGTCCGACTCATGATCCTTGGAAAAGTCCAAATAAGTATAGCCCAAATAAAACTCGAAGCCTTTTGATTCCTGAGTCAGGGCCAAACTGTATTTCCATTCATCGTATTTATGATTCGAAGACCTACCATACCACACGCCTCCGGAAAAATGATCATAGCCCAACTCCACGGTTCCGGTCCAGAGGGAGTTGCCATCCAAAGCGTCCCGACCTTCTGAAAAATAGCGACTCTCCCAACCCGCGTGGGCATGAGCGTCGAAGGTGCCGTGGGCATGCGTTTTTTCAATGGGCTTGGTCGTCTCCGCATCGTGCGACCAACCCAAGTTTAAAAAGGCGGGAAAGAAGGAAAGAAATATGTATTTTTGTAATTTCAAGCGGCTTTTAAATCGACTTCAGAGATTGGACTCAACCAAGAAAAAACGGGGTAACAGGCTTTCGGCCTATTGACCCGCAAAAGTTTAACCTGATTTTTTTCTTTCAGCGTTCCGCTTCAAATTCACCATCGTATAGCTTCGGTTACATACTTCGAAGTGTGGTTGTCCATCCGGTATCATTCTTTAAAGGTAACTTCTATAAAGGCTGTGGAGAGGAGGAAATCACAAACGAACTTGAAAGCTTTCAAGTTTAGGTAAGGGAAGCATCAATCAAAAGTCAGGCGATCAACTCCCGAATGACCTCGCCGCCGAATTGGCTGAGTTGTTTGTGCCGGCCGGCGTGGTAGTAGGTCAATTTGTTGTCGTCGAGACCAAGAAGATTGAGCCAGGTAACGTGGACGTCGCGAATATGGTGGACGCACTCCACCGCCTCGGCGCCGATCTCATCGGTCGCCCCGATAGTATGGCCGGCCTTGCACCCCCCTCCGGCAAACCACATCGTCATGGCCTTGGCGTTGTGGTCGCGACCATAACTGGCGCCGCCACCCCGGATGCCATTGTCGGGGGTACGACCGAACTCGCCGCACCAAACCACCAAGGTATCCTCCAACAAACCCCGTTCCTTGAGGTCGCCGAGCAAGGCGGCGATGGGTTTGTCGACCGAGCGAATAAGTGAGCCGTGAGCCCGTTCGATGTAGTCGTGGCTATCCCAGTTCCCGGCATAGGCCTGAACGAAGCGCACGCCCTTCTCCACCAGGCGGCGGGCGAGGAGGCACTTACGGCCGAAGGAATCCGTCTTGGAGTCCCCGATGCCATACGCCTCCTTGGTCTTTTTGGTTTCGCCCTTCAGGTCGAGAATACCCGGCACTTCCATCTGCATGCGATAGGCCAATTCGTAAGAGGACATGCGGGCATCGAGTTCCCCCTGATCCGGACGGGCCTTGAAATGCTTGCCGTTGAGCTTGGCGAGAAGGTCCAAATTGTGGCGCTGGTCTTTGCGGGTCACCCCGGCGGGAGCATGCAGGTCGAGAATCGGACTGCCCTCGGGACGCAGTGGGGTCCCCTGATGATCGGCAGGCAAGTAACCGTTGGACCAATTGGAGGCTCCGCCTTGAGGATAACTGTTGCGGGGAAGGACTACGAAGCCGGGCAAATTGTCATTGAGCGTTCCCAAACCGTAGGTAACCCAGGAACCGACCGCCGGATCCCCTCCAAAACGGTTCCCCGTATTGACGTGATAACAGGCCGTCGGGTGGTTGACGGACTCGACTTGGCAACCCCGGTAAAAGCACAAGTCATCGACGTGGTTTTTCAAGTGGTGCCATTCCGCGGAAACATCTGCCTCGCACTTGCCGGCCTTGATGAAATCAAAGGGGCTTTGTACGAAATAGCGCTCCCCCGAGGACATGGCGCTCTCCTTGTCTCCGCTTCGCTTGAATTTCTGCAAGTGGCGTTTAGTGAGGGCGGGCTTGGGATCGAAAGTGTCGATATGGGATGGCCCTCCCTCCATCATCAGAAAAATGCAGCGCTTGGCTTTGGCCGGGTGATGCGATCCAATGGAATGAGCCCCCTCGGCCTGAAGCATGGAGGCAAAAGCCAGCGAACCAAGCCCTCCGCTGAGTCCATAAAGGGCTTCGCGGCGGGTAAGGTTGGCAACCAAGTTGGGCTTGTGGATACTCATGCTTCGGGCTTCATTTAATCAAGATAGGAGAACTCGTTCAAGTTGAAGATAACCAAGCAAACATGGGCAAGCCCACGGGTTCTGGCATCCACCTCACTGCCCTGAAGGTCGGGTTGGTAAGTTTCGTAGACCGGTAAAATCTCCCAGAAGTCGTAGGGTTCACCCGTCTTTTCGGCCATCACGGTGCGTTTGATTTTTTGGGAATAGGTCTTGGAGACGGGCGCCTTTTCTTTCTCAGCCGCGGTGGCCTGCTTCCAACGTTCGATGCAAGCCGACAGCTCGTCCGCGGAAGCGGAACGCCCGAGGGCAAGGGCAAAGGCTCTCTGAATGACGGCCGGTTCCTTCTTCCTCTCTTTGAGGAGACGGGCGGCGAAGGCCAAGGTTCGGTCATGAACTTCCTCCGCGTTCAAGAGCGTCAGGGCCTGCGGGGCAACGGTGGAAGTTTGCCTGAGTTCGCAGGAGGCTTCGGGACCGGGTTGGTTGAATGCCTCCAGAAAGGGATCACGCAAGCCGCGGATCCTCTCGGCATAAATCGTCCGCCGGTTTCTTTGGCTTGGCAAAGGATCCGGCTCATAGACGGATGCGGTTCCCCCCATGATTTGGCGGGGTTGAAAAGCTACCTCCGGATTAAGGTCGGGCCGGGCGGGGATTCCTCCAACCTTGAAATTCAGCTCGCCACTTGCCAACAACATCGCGTCGCGAATCTCCTCCGCAACCAAACGACGAGGAATAAAGCTCGCGAAGAGGAGCCTCTTGGGGTCTTTTTTCTCCAACGAATCGGAGTCGGGGTGCCGACTGCTTCGACGGTAGGTCTCGGAGGACAGAATCAATTGATTGAGCTTCTTGACCGACCATCCGTTCTTCATGAACCAGTCCGCCAAGTAATCGAGCAAGGCGGGATGAGTCGGCAACTCGCCGGTTCCACCGAAATTGTTGGGGTTACCGGCAATCCCACGCCCAAAATGCCAGGACCAGATCCGGTTGACCATGACCCGGGCGGTCAGCGGGTTTTCTTCGTTCACAATCCATTCGGCAAGGGCCAACCTACGCTTGCCTTTGTCTGCGGGGAAAGGACGGGGGGTCATCCCACCAAGGGATTCGGCGGCGCTCAAACCACCTGGACGCACTGCCTCCCCCTGGGCATAGACGCTGCCTCCGTCATAGATGACGTCCGGATCAAGATAACCCTTTGCCCAAGGATCTTCGGGTATGTTCAATCGGCCTTGAACGTTTTTCATTGGAACGGTCTTCCCCGTGTAAACTGCATGCGTAACCGGCTCGACGCGATCGAGTTCGATGCGGTGACGGATCAGGTTTTTGAAAATGCGCGATTGGGATGCTTCGTCTCCGGGATCCAATCCGTTGTCCCCGACTTTGGCATTACCGGTCTCCGCCTTTTTCAATTGGTTGATCTTTTGGGCAAGTTTTCTTTTCTGCTTCTCATAGGAAGAAACCTTGGATTGGATCAGCTGGGCGAAAGTGTCAAAGCCCTCCTTGGACTCCGAGGATAGAAAAGGAGCCTTGCGTTCGGCAAACTGAGTGGTCGAAAAAACAGCCATCATTCCATAGTAATCACGGGTTGGGACAGGATCGAATTTGTGGTCGTGGCACTTGGCGCATTGCATGGCGTGGGCAAGAAAAGTCTGACCCACGGAGTCCGTAACGTCGTCCAACCACATCTGGCGGGTTTCCTTGAACACGCTCATGCCCGTTTGTTCCCATGGGCCCATGCGCAAGAATCCGGTGGCCACGAGATTCTCGGAGTTGGTTGGATCCATCTCATCCCCTGCAACCTGTTCCTTCACGAAACGGTCGTAGGGTTTGTCGTTGTTAAAGGAGCGTATGACGTAATCGCGGTAGCGCCATGCGTTGGGCCGGGCATAGTCGTTGGCAAACCCGGCGGAGTCGGCATAGCGGGCGACGTCCAACCAATGCCTCGCGAAATGTTCTCCATAATGTGGAGAGGCCATCAACTCTTGGGCATGAGCAAGAAGCGCATCGTGAGAGTTGCCGAACTCGCGTTCAAACTTGATCGCTTCAAGGCGACCGGGGGGCAAACCCGTCAACCCGAAGGACATACGCCGATACAATTCGAGAGGCGACGAATCGGGAGCGGGATCAAGCCCGGCTTCCTTAAGTTTGCGATTCACAAACCAGTCGACGGGGTGTTCGTCCTCGGGAACCTTTTCCACTTTCAGAGGACGGTACGCCCAAAGTTTCTTGGTTTCGTAGCGACGCTTCTGCCAATCATCGGACAGAGCCTTCGAGGTGACCACCTGTTCCCCTTCGGCATACTTTTTTTGAATCATGGCAACCCGTTCTTGACTTGGCCAGGGCGCTCCTTCGTTAATCCAGTCCCGAATCCCCCAAGTCTGCTCTTCCGTCAACTTGTCGGCTTCCTTGGGGGGCATCTCCATGCCTTCCTCCACCCGGGTGGAAAGTATATAAAGAAAGCTTTCTTCTCCCTTCCCGGGAATCAGGACTTCATCCTCGTAGGTTTCCCCGCCGAGAAGAAGCGATTCGCGCGTGCGCATGTCTAGATCGCCCTTAATCTTCTTGGGTTCGTCCCCGTGGCAAGCCATGCATTTCTGAGCGAAGAGAGGCTTCACTTTGAGGGCAAAAAGCTTTTCTCCGACGGAAACTTCTCCAAAGGCAGGTGATGTAACCCATCCAATGGTAATATGGACAAGGACGCAAAATAGGGATCTGATAAACATTCTTCTACAGCTTCCGAGCGGAGCTTTCAACCAACTAGGCTCTTTTTTATAACTTTTTAACAATTGCTTTACAACTGTTCACTCCCGTAACAAGCGAAGATGGACAGGAAAATTCCCGGCAATGAATGTCTTTGTCTCATTGTGCTTCTCGAAAAGTTTTCTTGAAGTGGTCATCCGCAGAACCGATCATTTGATCAAACCAAACTTGCTTTGTCAGGAAGCCATGCGGGGCTCCTTTTATCACTTCAATCTCTGAAGATACTCCATGGGCACTCAGGTGCTTTCTGAATTTCGCCGCCCGGGTGCTCTCGTCATCCGTCTCCCCGGTTATAAACAGGCAAGGCGGGTCGTCTTTGTCGATGTGTTCGAGCGGTGAAGCGAGACGGTACGCCTTCGGGCGTTCTTCCTGAGAACCACCCATAAACTGCTTCCAGATTAACCGTTGCTTAGAGACCGCACGGGTACGCTCGGACAAAAAGTCGGTCTGGGCCCCCATCGGAACGGCCGCCTGAATGCGACTGCCGTAGCCCGAATTACCGCCTTTCCCCTCGAGCTCGTCAACCCCGTGCGAGGTAGCCAAGAGAGCGGTCAAGTGCCCGCCTGCGGAAAGTCCGATGGCACCGATTTTATCGGCATCGATTCCGAGTCCCTTGGCATTGGCCCGCAGGAAACGGACCGCGGCTTTGCAATCTTGAATGGCGGCGGGGAATGGCGCCTCTCCGCTCAGTCGGTAAGATATGGTGGCCGTAACGTAACCACGGGCAGACAACGATTGAGCGATCTTTGCGTGACTCGTACGATTTCCTTTGGCCCAACCCCCTCCATGGATGCAGACGATTGCGGGCAATTCACCCCAGACCTCCTTCGGCCGGTAAAGGTCCATTTCCAAGGTGCGGTCTCCATACTTCGCATAGGTCAGATCCAAGTTGGCGTGCAGTCGATCCAAAACACCTGAAGTTTGCTTTGTTGATTCCTTTGGCTTTTTCGTTTCCGCCTCACCGGCAAAGGTGAACAAAACAAACAAAACAATAATGGTCGAAAGGTATTTTGACATGGCAAGTGGAAGGTTGGGAGGTGGTAATTCTTAGTTGGCTTTGCCGAACCAACCCTTGCGGGTTCCGCCGTGCATGAAGAGCCGGTTTTGCGCACTGGCGAGGATCATGCCGACGCTGGCGTTACCGATGGAGGCGAGCCCCAGGTACTGGTCGCCTCCGATATTTCTTTTCCCCCCGAAAAAAGCGGCCCCTCCACGGGGCAGCCGGGAAAGTTCGAGGTAAGGCATCCAGGTTTCCATCACCTCCGAGTACCGCCTCGGAGACCCGACCTTGATTCCGGAAAACCCGAAGATCAAACCAATCGAAGACATCGCGTGAGCGTGACGCATCCGTCCATTCAGTCGGACTAGGGCATCAGCAAGGGAGGAGGTGAATTTCTTGTCCCGCCCCGCAACCGAAAGAGCAGTGGCCATGGCACCGGTACGGGCGGCGATATCAGGACTCCAGGTTGCCCGGGAGGAATAGCCCAAGGCTCCAGTCTTCGGGTCCAATGATTTACGGACTTCGGAAGCGGAATTATTCCAGGCCTTTTCATCAATCGGATACCCGCACTTCTCGGCCAGGGCCCAGGCCAGATGGGCCTGAACGTTGATCACGATCAGTCCGCCCCCGCTGTAAGGAATGGAGTAGTGGTGGCCCATGGTTCCTTTTTCGGTCACTCTTTTGGTCAGCAAATCACAACAGGCCTTCAGATCCTCGAAATAAGTCTTGTCTCCCGTGGCCAGTTGATACTCCCCCAGAAGGATTCCGTTGGCCGCGGTCTGCCAGTTCTTGGGACCGACCTTCGGGTCGTCCGGATCGATTGAATCGATGCTGGCCTTTTTTACGAATTCAATTCCCCGCTTGATGGAGGACAAGTGAGCGGGATCATTGTTGGCGAGCAGAACCAAACCACAGAATGCAGTGGTGTAAACGTCGGCATCCCCCCCTACCCCGGGCTTCCAACGCCCATTCTGTTCCTGAACCTCGACCAAGTGATCTGCGATTTCAGAAAGGTAATACTTACGCTTCGGGCATGCAAGGGGACGGGACAAGGAAAAGGAGGAACTCTTAGGCAAATCGATGGTCAAGTTCACTTGCCCGGAGTCCCGTCTTATCCGCAGAGAGAGTAGAGGCTTGGAAGAGGCCGATTTGCGATCCAGACTGTTACCCAAAAGAGCTTGGGGGCCTTCCAGTCCGGTATCCGTTTTCTTGGAAAAGGCATCCGGTGTCTTTCCCTCGATCATCATCAACCGGTCGCCAACCTTTAGGCCAGCGGTCTCGGCTGCTCCGCCTTTGCCGACGTCCATGACGAGGATTTCCTTTTCCCCATCCTTGAGCCGACCGGTTGCCTCGAGCACGCCCATCGGAAAATCATGGTGCGCCCCGTCCTTGCTGTTTACCAGCTTAGGCTTGTATACGGACTGCCCCGGAAGGGGCGAAGCGATCAGCGAGCAGGCAAAGACGTACAATAAAATGCGCATGCCCCATCTTTTTTATGCAAAGCCCCGTGGGCAAGCGAATAGAGAACGGATTTGGTTTTTTGAGCTCAGCCGAGCTTGGCGAACACGGCGGACAAAGTATCCTTCGCATCTCCAAAGAGCATGTCCGTATTATCCTTGAAATAGAGCGGATTCTCGACACCGGAATACCCGGACGCCATGCTCCGCTTGAGGGCCACTACGGACCTGGCATTCCAGGCCTTTATCACTGGCATCCCGGCAATCGGACTGCTTGAGTCTTCCAAAGCAGACGGGTTGACGATGTCGTTCGCCCCAACAACCAAAAGCACGTCCACTTCGGGCAGCTCGTCGTTGATCTCATCCATTTCGAAAACGATGTCGTAGGGAACATTGGCATCGGCCAATAGGACGTTCATGTGGCCGGGCAAGCGGCCAGCCACGGGATGGATTGCAAAACGCACGTTGACCTCCTTGGCCCGCAAAGTTTCGGTAATGTCTTTGATTATGTGCTGAGCCTGAGCGACCGCCATACCGTATCCGGGCACGATCATCACTTCCTTGGCTTCCTTCAAATCTTCCGCAACTTCTTCTGCAGTGATCTCGGTAATCGTTCCCACGACCTCGCCCCCCCCGCTTGGAGAGGAACCCGAACTGTTACCGAAACCTCCAAAAACTACATTTGATAGCTTACGGTTCATGGCTTTGCACATGATGTAGGTTAGGATCGCTCCACTGCTTCCGACCAAAGCGCCTGTTATTATCAACAGATCGTTTTTCAGCATGAAGCCTGCGGCAGCGGAAGCCCAGCCCGAGTAACAATTAAGAAGAGAGACGACCACTGGCATGTCTGCACCGCCAATAGCCAAAACAAGAAAAATACCGATAACAAGTGAAAGTCCCGTAAATAAAACTAAAACTTGAACTTCATCAAAACCATTAGACAAGAAAATAAAACCAAGAAATGCAATTGCAATCAACAAGGCGAGATTTAGAAGATGTCTTCCAGGTAATAAAAGCGGCTCTCCACTGATCGAACCGCGCAATTTCCCAAATGCAATGATGGAACCAGAAAAAGTAACACTGCCGATGAATATGCCTAGCAGTATCTCGATCTTGTGAATAATATCATTCTCACCGAAAGTGCCTTGATAGTTGTGGAAAAAACTTGAGAAACTTACTAAAGTAGCTGATGCTCCAACAAGGCTGTTGAAAATTGCAACCATGCTTGGCATACCTGTCATTGCTACGCTAGAAGCAAAGTAAAGACCTATGACCGAGCCACAAATTATCAGAGGAGCTATATAACCAATATTCAGGTTTGGCGAATCCGAGGATGTTTGGATTTGCAAAAATACGGCGATTATTGCAATAAGCATACCCAGCATACCATAAAAGTTACCTCTTTTGGAGCTCTCCTGTTTAGAAAGCCCGCTTATGCTAAGTGTAAAAAGGATACCCGCGATCAGGTAAGCGGCAGATACGAGTCCTGAGGTCATTTTTTGCGAAACATTCTGAGCATTCGATGAGAAACGAAGAAACCACCAAATATGTTAATTGTGGCGAACAAAATCGCAACTCCAGCCAATATACCTTTGGGATCTGCCCAAGGCTCAGGACCAGTTGAAAAAACCAATCCTCCGATTATGATTATGCCACTGATGGCATTGGTAACACTCATAAGCGGAGTGTGAAGAGCAGGAGTTACGTTCCACACAACCATATAGCCTACGAAACAAGATAGGACAAGAACAGTCAACTGGTCTAGGAACTCGTTATCACCCTTCCAGCCCAAGGTCAAAAGTAAAGCACTTAACAGCGCGAGCATCAAACCGGGAGAAAAAATCGAAAATCCTCCGGCCTCTTTTTCTTCCGAAACAGGTTGCGATTCCTTCTTGGGATCGGTTGGTTGCTGGCTAACCTCGACTTTGGGCGGAGGCCAGGAAAGTATGCCCTCGTCCAAAACCAAGGCGCCTCGGATCACATCGTCCTCCTGATTAATTGAAAATTCGTCAGCCTTGCCGAGCAAGTTGACGAGCTTGACCAAGTTATTGCCGTACAACCGGCTTGACTGTGTTGGCAAGCGGGAGGGCAAATCGGTGTAACCGAGTATGTTTACGCCATGAACAACCTTTGATTCACCCGGTTCGGTCAATTCACAGTTCCCTCCCCCTTCGGCCGCTAGGTCGACAATGACCGATCCACTCTTCATACTCTTGACCATATCCTCGGTGATCAGGACGGGAGATTTTTTACCCGGAATCATGGCGGTGGTGATGATGACGTCCACGTCTTCGGCCTGTTCGGCAAATAGTTTCATCTCCGCCTCGATAAATTCCTTGCTCATCACCTTGGCGTAGCCCCCGGAACCGGCACCATCTTCTTCGAAATCAAGTTCGAGAAACTCGCCTCCCAAACTCTTCACTTCATCCTTCACTGCCGGACGGGTATCGAAGGCGCGGACGACGGCACCCATGTTACGGGCCGCTCCGATCGCCGCCAAACCGGCGACCCCAGCCCCGATCACGAGTATCTTAGCAGGGGGGACTTTTCCGGCGGCCGTGATCTGCCCGGTAAAGAATCGTCCGAACTGATGAGCGGCCTCGACCACGGCACGGTAACCCGCGACATTGGCCATGGAACTCAACGCATCCATCGACTGGGCTCTTGATATGCGTGGAACGCAATCCATGCCAAGGAAATTGATTTTTCGCTCCCCAAGAACCTTGAGTAAATCCTCGTTACGGGCAGGGTAGGCAAAACTGATCAGGGTCGCACCCTCTCGGATCATGGTAGCTTCTTCCATGGTCGGCGGGTCTATTTTGAGAAGTAAATCCGTCTGGCTCCAGATCTCTTCCCTGTCGGAAACGATGGTTGCCCCGGCCGACTCGTAGATCGAATCGGGGAAATTTGCGGACTCACCTGCACCCGCCTCCACCCGAACGGCGTAGCCAAGTTTGGCGAACGCAGCGACGTTTTCCGGGGAAATCGCTATGCGTTTCTCCGAAGGTTCGGATTCTTCAGGTATACAAATAATCATTAAAAAAAAAGGCTGTATAATTAGACTTATTAAGGTTATGGCAAAGAAAAAGTTATTCAAGAATTCGATTGTTTTTTATGGATTACCCTAAAAAGTGCCGAATAACTCGAGGACTCTTCCATTCCAAAGACTCTCGCCGAACCATCGAAGGCCAAGGATCGAAACGCTATCTGCCCCACATGTTTCCCGAGTCCCATGCCATCATGAACCATGACTGGCGATACATTTGCTATCAAAACGGAAGCCAGGAACCGTATGACGTCCGGAAGGATCCAAACGAATGGAACAACATGGCTCGAAAAGCTAAATTTACGAAATCAAAAAGAATCTGGTTTCGAAGCAACTAACCAATATGCAGAACTCTCACCCAAACGCAGCGTCAAACGAAACTTGATCTTGAAAGGAGAGACCTACCGCTGGACGAGATAGAGCTAGGCGAATCCGCTACGCAAGGATCGGTCTGACAACTTTTGCTTTTTCCACTCCTGTCAGGCGCATGTCCAGACCTTGATACTGATAGCTGAAATTATCATGCTTGATTCCCAACTGATTCAGCATGGTGGCATGAAGGTCGCGAACGTGCACGACGTCCTTCTCGGCATGATAGCCGAGTTCATCGGTTGCACCGTGGCTAACTCCACCCTTGATACCGCCTCCCGCCATCCACATGGAAAAGCCCTTGATGTGATGGTCCCGACCGGGACCGCCCTTGCCTTGGAACATGGGGGTTCGACCAAACTCGCCTCCCCAGATGACCAAGGTGTCCTCAAGCAGGCCGCGTTGCTTGAGATCGGTCAGGAGGGCCCAAGTGGGACGGTCGGTCAATCCGCAACAAATATTCATGTAGTTGGCGAGCCCGCCATGGTGATCCCATCCGCGGTGATACAAATGAACGAAGCGCACGCCACGCTCAACAAGCCGGCGAGCAAGAAGACAATTGGAAGCGTAGCTACCATCACCCGGTTTGGCACCGTAGAGCTCGAGTGCGGAGGGGGGTTCGTCGGAAACGTCCATCAACCCCGGAACACTTGACTGCATGCGAAAGGCCATCTCATAGGCGGAGATCTTGGTGTCGACCTCCGGATTCCTCCAAATGGCGTTTTTCTTGCGGTCGAGGGCGGTGATCGTTCGAACGAGGGAAGATTGGGTTTTCGAAGAAACGCCCGATGGATTGCTCACGTAGTGAACGGGGTCCCCCGCTGCATTGAACTCGACTCCTTGAAAACGGCTGGGCAGAAAACCGGAAGACCATTGACGCGAGGCGATGGGCTGGGGATTGCGACCACCCACGCTGGTCAGGACAACAAACCCGGGCAAGTCCTGAGATTCCGAACCCAGTCCGTAATTGACCCAAGAACCCATGGAGGGGCGACCGCTTATGACGGTTCCGGTGTTCATGAAGGTATGGGCCGGGTCATGATTGATCTGCTCGGTGACCATCGAACGGATGACAGCGATGTCGTCTACCATCTTTGCCGTATGAGGAAGGAAATCGCTCACGTATTGGCCGCATTCTCCGTACTTGCGAAACTTGGTTTGATGGCCAAGAACCCGCAACGCCTGTCCTTGCAACTGGGCGATGGGTTGCCCCTTGGTGAAGGACTCGGGCATGGGCTTGCCGTCCATTTGGTCGAGCTTGGGCTTGTAGTCAAAGGTCTCGAGGTGAGAGGGTCCGCCCGACATGCAGAGAAAAATCACCCGCTTGGCCTTTGCCAGCATGGGTGTAAGGCTTTGCTCCAAAGGCGCTCCCGATAGATCGCGAGACAAGAGGGAATGAAAAGCCGTCATCCCCAAACCCAGCCCAGCCTGATTAAGAAAGGTCCTTCTTTGTAGGGCGGTCGGATCGCTTGGTTGATTCATTTCAGTTTCGTATGGTGGTTTCGCCCAAGTTCAAAAGGGCCCGTGAGACCATCGTCCAGGATGCAAGTTCCAAGGGATCAAGGGATTCGTCCGAAGAGGCCAAGCCGACTTCGAGAAGCTTTTTTGCGTCTTCCGGGTGGGCGGCATATTCCTTTTCGCTTTCCTTGAAAAGATTAACCAGGAGAGCGATTTCGTCGTTCTTGGCCTCCCGGGACAAAACGGTCCGCCAGGCAAATTGGATCCGATCCTCGGGGGTTCCCTTCCCTTCCTTGATTATTCGCGTCGCAAAAGCCCGGGCCGCTTCCACGAAGGTGGGATCGTTAAGGAGGGCGAGGGCCGCGTTAGGTGTGTTGGAACGGGGACGCTTGGCGGTACACTCTTCCCGGGACGGAGCGTCCATGGCCTTCATCATCGGATGAAGAAATTGTCTTTGCCAATGCAGGTATACCCCGCGCCTCCATTGATTGGCATCCGTATCGGGGCGGTAGGAACGTTTGGGGAAATTCAAGTGCCGGTAGTAACCCTCCGGCTGGTAGGGCTTGGAAAAGTTGAAGGCATCACCCTCCTGAAGCAAGCCACTGACAAAAAGGGCATTGTCCCGAATCATCTCGGCAGGAAGCCGGTAGCGGGCTTGTCGACCGATCCATTTGTTCTCCGGATCAAGACGAGCCAATTCGGCTGAAACGAGGGAGCTCTGGCGGTAAGCTCGGCTCGTTACGATGAGGCGAACTGTCTTTTTTATGCTCCAGGCGTTTTCAATCAAGGCCACGGAGAGTTTGTCGAGCAAGGGACGGTTGGTCGGAGGTTGGCCCTGACCACCAAAATCTTCCAGAGAAGGCGACAAGCCCTCCCCGAAGAACAGGTACCACAAACGGTTGGCAAAAACGCGGGCGGTCAAGCCTCCGGACCCGTCTTTGGGATCGGTCAACCACTCGGCCAGATCAAGCCGGTCCAGACGACCGGCCTTCCTTGGTTCACGCACACCCATGAACACGGGGACGGCTGGAAGTACGACTTCACCACTATCGTCCAACCAATTACCCCGAGGTAAAATACGAATTTCCCGGGGAGCCTTGGCCTTGGTGATCATTGTGTTTTGACCTGACTTGCCTATTATCTCGAGTCTTTTTAATTTTGTTCGATATAACGTAAACTCACCCTTGGATACTCCCTCGATTCCCGATTTCTCCACCGCCCAAATTTCTTTTTGCAAGGCCAACTTCTTTTCTTTGTTTCGTTCCTTGGCCAACTTAGCCCGCAAACCGGCATACTTGGCGGACCATGCTTCGAGAGCTTTGCCTTTGGAAGGAACTTGGTGCAAAACGGTAATCTCTTTTTCAAGAAGCTCCATTTCCTCCCGGACTTTCGCGGGGTATGCCTTGACGTAAGGAGGACGAACGGTGGGCAAACTGTTTCCGCCGAACCCGTCGTCGTGAATGTCGGCAAAAAAGGCGGACAAAGTGTAAAAGTCACCTATGGTGTAAGGGTCGTACTTGTGATCGTGACACTGGGCGCATCCAACGGTTGCCCCCATCCATACCGCCGAGACGTTACGCACCCGGTCGGCCGCGTAAATGGCAAGGTATTCCTCGCGCTGAATGCCCCCCTCGTGCGAGGTTTGAAGCAAGCGGTTGTAGCCGGTGGCGACTAATTGTTCATTGGTCGGCTTTTCGAACAGGTCTCCCGCCAGTTGCTCCCGGGTAAATCGATCGAGGGGAAGATCCCGGTTGAAGGAATCGATCACGTAATTGCGGTAAGGGGCCGCCGGGTGATCCTGATCACCATGGTATCCCACGGTGCTGGCAAAACGGACGAGATCAAGCCAGTAAGTAGCCATTCGTTCGCCAAAGGCCGGCTTGGCCAACAAGGTATCAACCCGGTCGGACACCACTTGGTCAAGCGGTCTCTTGTCTTGGGTGAAGGAGTCAACCTCATCGGGGCGAGGAGGCAAACCGGTCAGATCGAAATGCAACCTTCTGGCCAAGGTAATTCGGTCGGCGTCCGGCGAGGGCTTCAAATTCTTTTCCGAGAGCTTTGCATAAACGAACCGGTCGATCCAATGATCCGACCACTCCTTGCCCATGGCAGGGACAGGTGTTTCCCTTGGAGACTCGAAGGCCCAATATTTGTCGTACTTCGCACCCTCGAGGATCCACTGTTTGATGATTTCGCGCTCTTTGGGCGTCATCACTTTGTGGGCTTCGGGCGGAGGCATGACGTCGTCGGAATCCGGGCTTATGATACGGGCCCACATCTCGCTTTTCTCCAAGCTGCCGGGAACGAGGGCGGCATAACCTCCGAGGTCGCGGGTCGAGCCTTCCTCGGTGTCGAGGCGCAAACCGGCTTTGCGCTCGTGGCCGTCGGGTCCGTGGCAAAAAAAACAGTTGTTCGAGAGAACCGGACGAACCTCTGAATTGAAATCGATTGCCGACCAAAGGAGGGAAGGCAAACCGAGAAGGGCCGCGATGGAAATCCTTAAAAAACGCCTGATGGGAGTAGACGACATTAAAAAAACCTAGGTGGAAAGAAGGTAAAACGCTAGATCAAAACCCCCTGTCCTTGGATTTTTCATCGGGAGACCAATTCACTTCAATCCGTTACGCGACAAGTGATCTTTGAACCATGCGTTAATGGGAGCCGAACGGACCGATGGATGATAAGGAGCGTCGGTCTTGGGCAAGGCGGCCCGAAACTGATTGATTTCTGCTTGGAGTCTCTTTTTTCCGGCCAGGTTGGTCCACTCGTTCGGATCACTCCGATGGTCGTAAAATTCCTCCGTTCCGTCTTCCATGCGCAAGTAACGGTAGCGCTCCGAACGCAAGGCATGGTTTTTTCTCGCATAGGTCGTAAGAACGGCAAACCTCCATTCACGCGATGGGCCGCGCAAAAGCGGAACCAAGCTCATTCCTTCGTTCCTCTTGTTTTTAGGCAGGCCGCACATTTCGAGCATGGTCGGGTACAGGTCGATCAAACCCACCGGCTTGGCGCAGACCCTTCCCTTTGCTCCAAAATCCGCAGCCTGCGATTTGGCCGGAACGACGACCAAGGGGACGCGGGTTGATTCCTCCCACAGGCTGTGTTTGCTCACTCGGTCCTTTTCGCCGATGTGATACCCGTGATCGCTGAACAGAATTACGGTCGTGTCTTTGGCATGCGGACCTTCGTCCAAGGCATCAATGACCCGCCCTACCTGATGATCGACAAAGGCAATGCAGGCCAGATAAGCACGCACGCATTTGCGGAATTGCTCGTCGTCTTTCCTACGCAGAAACTCGAGATTCGGATACTTGGGTAATTCGTGCATCAGGCGACTCGTCTCAGGAACGTCCGAGAGATCGTCCATCCGAACGGGCGGCAACTTGATTTCCTGGAGAGGAAACAAATCGAACCATTTTTGCGGAACGTAAAAGGGGACATGCGGTCGGATGAAGCCCACTCCCAAAAAAAACGGCCTGTCCGATTTGCGAGCCAAGCGCTCCTCTGCCCAGTCCGCCACCTTGTGATCGGGCATTTCCTCGTCCCGATCCGGGTAGGCCCCCCAGTCGGTTTGCGTACCCGTCCAAGGCACGTCGGGCAAAAAATAATTGAAGCGTTTGCCGTTGGGCGGCTTGGGCCCAGACCCCGCGAACTTACCTCCATAGACGTCGAAGAGCTTCTTGTCGGAATATCCATGAGAAATCTTTCCGACTCCCCAAGTGGCATAGCCATGAGCTGAGAAAAACTGAGGCAGCATCTGTCCGTGGAAAAACTTCTCGTCTTTCTCCATGGCCTTGCCTCCGGGTTGCTGATACAGCCCCGTACGATGTGGGTAAAACCCCGAAAGCAAAGAAGCCCGGGAAGGTCCGCAAATAGGCCCCTGACAATGGGCATTGGTAAAGAGCGTCCCCCGCTTGGCCAGGCGATCGATATTGGGCGTAAGAGCTTGCGGATGACCAGCCATGCAACCGACCCAATCATTGAGATCGTCGATGGCAATCAGCAGGGCATTCGTCTTGGCCCGAACGGACCAAGCGATGAGGGAAAGGAAAAGAAAGACGAAAAAAGGCGTTCTCTTCATGGAATGAGAATCAACCGATCGAACCTATTCGCTTACAGTTTGACCTGAATTTTCTTGCCCTTGCTTTCCTTGGCCGACAGCAACTTTACACCCTTGAAAGTCTTGAGGGCTGAACCCTCGCCTACCTTCACCGTGTAGGAGCCTTTGGCAAATACCTTTGGCTGGAAGCTTTGCCCCTTTGTCCGAAGGGTGTAAACGACTTGGCCACTCTTTTCTTCAATGACTTGGACCACTTGGTCGGGTTTGCTTATTTCCAGAGAAGGCAAGTGCCCGAAAGCCTTACGCCCGTAGTTGTCAATTTGATTGAAAGTGAAGGGCCACCCCGGGTACGGCTTGGCTCCCTTCGCCGAAACATCAATGTTTCGGGGCCAGCAGATGAAGGTCACGTCGCGGGTCTTCTTGTCGATGCGTACGACGCCGAATCCGGCCGCCCTCGTGCTTAGTCTGTCGCCACCTTTCTCGGGAGTCGGATTCGCCACCGCAATGGCGGTAAGCTTGTTATCGAATCCGTCGACGTGATCACCGAGAATCGGGTCCTGCCCGGGCTTGCGGTTTTTGCCCGGCTCAAGGGGTTGCCACCACCTCAAATAAAGGTTCGCGATGGAAGGAACGCAGAAGGAATAAACCGAATCCCTCCACTCGTCGATGCCATGATGAAACACCGTGGCCAGGTGCTGATCGCCAGCGAAATGAAAGGCATAAGCCTTACGCAAAGCAGCGATTGCCTTGTTGCGCCCGGTCTGAGGCCAACCGTTGGAATCGAGGTCGGCATGCAGGCGTCCGCCGACCCTCCCATGGATATGAGCCCCACCGCAAAAGATGGTTTGCGAGAGTGCCACTTTCATGTCGGCATTAGTCCAGTCTTTTCCCCATTCATCGAGAAACTTGAGCTGACGCTCGCCCAGAAGACGAGCCTGAGGTACGTCCACCGACTTGGGGTCGTACTCGGGGTTGCGGATGTGATCGGGACGGGGTCCCTGTTTGGGTATCATGCCGGCCGGGCCGGTCTTGAATTTACGGTCCTCGATAATGGCAAAGCTAATACGCCCCCAATTCAGGTGGGTGTAATATGTTCCGATTCCCCGCTCGATGGGGGTCGGATCATAGGGGTCGGGCAAATGGCTCGTTTGAGCGCGCTCCACTTCCTTGACGTATTCGACGGGCATGGAATAACCTCCGTCGGCGGCCCCCGGAAGAGTTGATTTCTTTCCATTGTGCCCCCAAATATTGGGTTGTCCCACGTCATGATCGTCGGGAAGAGAAACGGTTGGGTAATCCTTGATGACCGAGCCAAAATCGCGACCGAACCTCAACCAAGCAGCATAGTGGCGACGGTGATCGTATACTTGGTCACCGGAAAAGAAAAGCAGGTCGGGCTTGAGTCTCTTGATATTATCAACCAAGTCCTGCTTCGGGATATCACCCCCATGTCCCGGATTAATGGAATTGCCCGTAAATCCGACGGCAACGAATTCCCGTTTATCCTTTGGGTTCTTGCGTATGATTCCTTCATAGGTCGCTTTCTCGCCATGCCTGACTCGGTAGGATACTTCTTGAGAATCATCCCACTTTTCTACCCGAAACGGAATTGTCCAACCCCTCTCGATCACATTGGCCTCGGCCACTTGCTTCCATTTCCCGGCCTGCTCGACTTCAAGGGTGGCCTTCCGT
Organism: Opitutia bacterium; assembly: GCA_002722545.1. Lineage (GTDB taxonomy): Bacteria > Verrucomicrobiota > Verrucomicrobiia > Opitutales > Seribacteraceae > Seribacter. Next base: position 19,514 of record PBMI01000041.1, read on the forward strand.
GACTCGCCCTCCTTGAGAGGGTAGAGTTGAGCGGTCAATTTCAACGTCTTGTCGTGAACCGTGTAAAGAGCGAAGCAAATGACTTGATCTCGGGTGATCTCGGGCATGGCCAATGGATCAACCCTTTTCTTCTTCTGCGCGAAGGAAGATATCGCAATGGGCAAAAGGGCGAGCGTGAATATGAGAAACCTATTAATTGGAGAATGGAACATGTAAATACTAGGGTTAAAGTAGGAATCAAACATAGGACAAAGGTCTTTCAAATCAAGGATAAGACTTCCGCACTGGAGATATTGTTTTAAAGAAGACGGGGATGGGCAAGAAACACCTCACTCAATTACACCAAGTGAAAACAGCGTTTTCCTGCTCGTATTTTTTCGGAAACAGTGTATGTTCAACCGATTAGCCGTGTATAAGGACGAGGCCTCACGTGTGGTGATGGATGAGTAAAGAGATGAAGTGAGCGAGTGTTCGAAGACAAGGCGTAACAAACAAACAAGTCGAACGAAACACAGTCCTATGAACGAAGAAGATGCCATTGATGAGCAAACGGATACCCGTATCCGTTTTTCCGATCTCCCCCTTGCCCCGCCTATTTTAAAGGCCGTAGAACGAGCGGGATACGAAACGCCCTCACCTATTCAAGCCCAAGCGATCCCTCCCCTTCTCGAAGGTTCCGATTTACTCGGAGTAGCTCAGACGGGAACCGGCAAGACCGCTGCTTTTGCTCTCCCGTTGCTTTCGCGAATCGATGAATCGGTCAAGGGGGCCCAAATTCTTTGTCTTGCCCCAACCCGTGAACTGGCTCTCCAAGTCGCTGAAGCCATTGAGGGCTATGCCGAAAACTTGCCCAAGCTCAGGGTCGTTCCCGTATATGGAGGAACGGGTTATGGGGAGCAAATTCGAGAATTCAAACGTGGCGCTCAGGTGGTTGTCGGTACCCCGGGCCGCATCATGGACCACATCGAAAAAGGGTACCTGAAACTCGGCAACTTGCAGGCACTCGTTCTCGATGAAGCGGACGAAATGCTCAGCATGGGCTTTATAGACGACATCAATTGGATTCTGGAGCATACACCCGAAGAGCGTCAGACTGCGCTCTTTTCCGCCACCATGCCCAAACCAATCCGCAAGTTGGCGGAAAAGCACATGCGTGAACCAGTCGAAATCACGATCAAGGTAAAGGCGGAAAACTCACCCAGCATCAGGCAACGATTTATCAAGGTCAGACAGCATGAGAAAAGAAACATGCTCATCAAGCTCCTCGAGATAGAAAGCTTCGATGCTATGCTCATTTTTGCCCGGACCAAAAACGCGACCATGGAAATCGCGGAAGGTTTGCAAGGAAGAGGATATGCCGCAGAGCCTTTGAATGGTGACATGCCCCAAAACCTGCGCGAAAAAACCGTGGATCGCCTCAAGCGCGGCAAAATCAATGTCTTGGTCGCAACCGATGTTGCGGCTCGAGGCTTGGATGTCGACCGTATCTCCCACGTTCTCAATTACGATGCCCCATTTGACTTGGAATCCTACACTCACCGAATAGGCAGAACAGGACGAGCCGGGCGTGAAGGGGATGCCATCATTTTCGTTACCAACAAGGAGATGAGAATGCTCAACGCCATTGAGCGCACCCTCAAGGTTCCTTGCGATCAATATATTTTCCCCACCTTGGAAGAAATGAATGTCCGGCGTGAAGAGGAATTCTTCGCCAAAATTGAGGAAGGACTCAAAGGGGACTTAGGAGACTACCGTAAGGCTCTTCAGAGGATGATCGAGGAGTCCGGTCATGACACCCTGGAAATTGCCGCTTCCCTCGCTTTTCTGGAAGCAGGAAAAAAGGGATTACGCTATGAAGACATGCCTGCACCTCCCCGTAAACAAAAGCGGGATCGTGACGACAGGTCCGACCGATCATCCAGACCTAACGACCGCGGAGACCGGCGAGATCGGGGAGACCGGGGAGATCGTCGGTTCTCCAAAGATGACCATCTCCAAAGTTATCGTTTAGAAGTCGGAGAATACCATGGCACTCAAAAAGGTGACATTGTCGGAGCGATTGCAAATGAAGTCGGCCTCGACCCAAAAAATATGGGGAAAATCCGCATGTTCAAGGATCATACCTTCATCGATTTACCCAAGGATATGCCTCGCGAAATATTTGAGGCGCTCAAAACAGTTTGGGTACAAGGACACCAACTGAATATTTCCGTAGACAAGGGGCGTCCTCGCCCGGATGGCAACAAGGGCGGCAAATTCTCCAAAGGCAGGGGCTTTGACAAACGCAAGAAGTTTGACAAGGGCGGCAGAGGCCACAAGGGCGGGAACAAGGGCTACAACCCAGATAAGTTCAGGTCATAGATAGTAAGCAACTGCTTTTACTCGCCTGTTAGGTTGACGACTGATCTGTAGCACATCTTATTTTTAGGCGATTCCTTTGGGGGAATCGGCCCTTCATGATTCTACCGTAGAAGGAATTATTTCTTGGCAGTAATCCACTTCACCGCATTGCCCAGCATATCGAGGTATTCCTTCGTGGACATCGTGGAGTTGTGGTGACCAAGAGTGGTCGAGAAAATACGGCCCTTGCCATAAGTATTAATCCAGACGAGAGCTTGCGGTTCCTTCGCCTTTCCATTTTCACCATGGGCAAGAACGGTCGTGCCTTCATAAACTTTTTGGACATTGTACAGTTCTCCCTCCGGACTGAGCCATCCGTCGGGCATGTCTTTCATGATGGGATGGTCGGCATGCTTCTTGACTTTTTTAACGGTAATGGCGGCCTTAGGCCCGTGACCTTTTGAACTGGCTCCGAGCATTTCGGGCCAAGCCTTCTTTTTCCCTTCCTCAGCCGGAATACTCCAATGGTAGGAGTGCATGGCGCAGTGCAAAGCCAAGGCTGGTTTGCCGGCCTTGTGAATATCGGTGATGGACTTGACGAAGGAAGCATCCTTCTCATGAGCGAAGCAATGGTTGTAGACTATATAATCAAAACCGTCGGCCCACCCCTTCTTGGAAAGATGTGCTTTGCTCTTGGCTTGGTCCATCTCAAAAAAGATATCCCACTTAGTCTTGACGCGCTCGCTGATTCCCTCGCTGATGATGTTTTTTTGGTTCTTGTAATCATGGCAGCAACCACCGGTTATCATAAGTGCCTTGAGAGGCTTCTTGCCATGATGGTCGGCCAAGACGGCAAAAGGGGATACCAAAACGAGAGCAAGTGACAAGAGTTTCATAAGAATAAGGAGTTAGGTTTTAGGCTATAACTTTTATTCTTTACCGATTCTATGGGTCATGACAAGCCGTCAATCGGAGTTCATCCTAATATTTGCAAAGACACCAGCTACCTAAAGATGAGTTTTTTGCTTAAGGAAAATTGTTTGTAATCGGAATGCCGGAGGGAGAACAAAAAAACGATTCTCAAGGATTAGCATCTTGAACCTTCTTACAACTTGGTAAAGTTATGATGGACTTGAGAGAAAAGAAATCGCGTCCCACTTGACCCACTTTATGAGAAACCTATTACTTATTTCAATCTTCTACTGCATCACTACCCTCGGTGTGGAAAAAGCTCCTTTTCGATACATTCAAGGCAAGGCATTCCACATCGTGCCGGAAACCCATTCCGAGGAGTCCGGATACTTTTCCCTTTGCGAAGGAAACGACGGGCGAATCTTCATCGGAACCTCCAAGTACAACCACAATGCCTACTTGGTCGAGTTCGATCCGGTCACCGAAAAACAGCGTGTCGTAGTGGATGCTCACAAGGTATGCGGCTTGACCGTCAAGGGCTACGCTGCCCAGGCCAAGTTTCACACCCGCAACTATGTGGGTCCCAGTGGCGTGATCTACCTAGGCACCAAGCAGGGCTATGCAAAAAAAGGGGACGAGTCGGAGTATCCCGGAGGCTATCTGATCACCTACGATCCACGAAACGACACCGCCCGCAACCTTGGGATGCCTTACAAAAAACAGGGCATTGCCGACGTGGTGGCGGACGAGTCGCGCGACCTGATCTACGTCGTGACCTGCGAGGACCAGCACTGGATGCTCTACGATACGAAAACCAAGGAATTCACCGAGCTCGGCCCCATGCTCACACCCTACGCCACCACCTTGAGGGATGCCGACGGCAAGGCTCACGCTTTGACTAAGGACTTTCAATTGGCGACCTACGATCCGGCCACCAAAAAGGTCACCCAGCGTCCGATCGAGATCGGCAGCAAGACCTTCACGCGTGAAAGCCGCTCTGCCATCCCCACTTGGAATTTGGATGCCGACGGGCGCACCGCCTGGCTCATCCTGATGAACGATGCCCATCTCCTTTCCATCGACCTTTCATCCAAGGGTAAGAAGGTCAAGGGCACCAACCACGGACTCATGCTGAAGGGTGAAAAACCCGATTCACGAAGTGCCCTCACAATCTCTCCGGACGGCAGGATTTATACTTTGATCAGCGTGCGGAACACGACCGGATTCGGCAAAGGCAAGTTGCACCACCTCTGCCGCTACGACCCCAAGAAAGGCCGGCACGAAGACCTCGGTGTGCTGGCAGTCGAGAACCCGAATTTCTTCGACTTTAAACCCGACAACGGAAAGAAGCCTCCCTGGAGCCATGGCTATCATACCTTGCCCGACGGGACCATGACGCCGTTGCATAATCACATGGCTCTGATCGCCACCCGCGACAACACGCTCTATGCCACCATCATTTACCCCTTCACCTTGCTCAAGATCGATGCCTTCCGCGAGGAGCAACCCGCTCCCGGACCAACCGAGAAATACCTGGACTCCCTTCACCAGCACATCGATCGCATCGAGAAGAATCTCCCTCAGTTCACGGAGCTGGGGGTAAAGACCGCGGAGAAATACGAGCGGGGAGGCCTGGTAGGCTTCCATTGGCTGGGGGCTACTTTGGAACAGGAACTGATTGGACGCAGCGGAGGCCTCATGCACGTCGGGTTCGACCGACCGTGGAAGGACAAGACTCTTCGCACGGACAAAGAAAAGGCACACGACATGGCGGTGGTGGCATGGGACGCCGACCCCAAGCCCAATGACTTGAAACGGCTGCAAAAGTTCAAGGAGGCGGGGCAGTTCGTCCTCGGCTTCGGCTCCAAGAGGAACCCCCGC
>PBMI01000042.1 GCA_002722545.1 Opitutia bacterium
ACCTTGGCCGAACCCGCCCTCAATGCCCTCGGTGCTACCGTTGAAAAAATCACCGTAGGCGCTTTCAAGAAAAGCCTGCTTATGCAGACCGTAGCGACCGGAGTGGCTCTTGGTATATCGACCGGAGTGGCTAAGATTGCCTTTAATCTCGACCTTTGGTACTTGCTCGTTCCGCCCTACCTCATTTTGATGTTGATCACTTACCTTTCGAGCGAGGACTTTGTGAACTTCGGTTGGGACAGCGCTGGGGTAACCACTGGTCCCATCACAGTTCCTCTTGTTCTTGCCATGGGGCTTGGAATCGGATCGAAGACCGGTGCCATCGATGGCTTTGGAGTTCTTGCACTCGCTTCCATCGGACCCATAATAACCGTTCTCACCGTTGGACTTATCGTTCGAAAGAAACCCACGACCGATGAGGACGAAACCTCAACCGCACCGGAGACCGCCTAAGATGAGCAATAACAACCAAAGCGAGAATTTTTCTCTTCTCTCCCTCATCCTGCCAAAGGAGTCGGTAGTCCCAGTTTCTGATGCCATAGGTAAAGCAGGTGCATCCGGTATCTTCGAAGTAACAGCGCGGGGTTCAGTCCTTAACGAAGGAGGCTTTCTACAACGGATGTTTCCGCCGCCAGCACCTGAACAACACCTCCTGCAGACTTTGGTGCCCAATGACAAGGTGAATGCAGTAACTGATGCAGCAGTTCAATCAGGAAACCTTGACCGTGTCGGTGCTGGTGCCGTTTTCGTCATTTCCTGCAACGACGTCAGTCACACTGAAAAGTTTCCTGTTCCCCCCGTATCCTCTGGAGATTCGAATGGTTCTTCCGGAGATTACGCCGCCGACCTAGAGGCAATTTGCTGCATTTGTGAAATAGGTATAGCCGATGACATTGCCAAGGCCGCTCTCCTGAAAGGCGCCCCTGGCCCCACGGTTACCTTTGGCGAAGGTGGGGGAGTGCGTGACAGGATTCCTATTTTGCGTATAACAAAAGGTCCGGAAAAGGAATTCGTGTGGTGTGTCGTTGACAAGAATGAAGCGGACGATGTATTCGCCGAAATGGCCCGTGCCGGAAAAATCACCGAACCAGGAAGGGGATTCATGTATTCGATTCCGGTTCGTTCGGGACTTATCAATATTTCCAGTACGGTTTCTTCCTCAGCCTACGGTGCTAATATGGAGCAGGTAATATCTGCCTTGGATGATTTAAAGGGAGGAAAGGAATGGAGAACATCCGCGGAATCCGGAACAAGAGGTTCACTCAAAACAACCTTTCTTGAGAACCTCGTTGGACTCTATTGTATCGTTCCTCGTGACAATTACGAAGAAGTGTATGATTCCGTATTGGAGGCTGGTGCTCCTGGCGTGAGTACCAACTTCGGCCTTATGTTAGACGCAGATTCTGGTGTTAGCCAACAAAACGAAGAGTGGGCATTGGTCTACACTTCGGTGGGTCCAAACAATGTAGATTCGCTTCGTGAAACGGTTACCAATAAACTGAATGAAAAGGGGATTAATCGATACGCTTTTTATTCTCTTCCGATTCCACGCGCACTCACTTACCTCGGCGGTTGATTTCAGACTAAAATCGCTTACGCGTTTCGATAATATTCTCGATTCGCTTTCTCAAACCCTTGAGTGGATAGTTTGTTCCAGACTAAAGGCTCAGTTGCAACACCGACCATTCACCTTTGATTGAAATTTGCGAACTGAATGAAATTCCGTCTTCTTGAAGCTGATTGTGGAAATGTTTTTCCACCAAATTGATTTCTTTTGCAAGAATTCCCGATAGGACAACAGTTCCTTTATCCTTTGTCTGTTGAATAAGAATCGTCGAATTCTTTATTAGAATATCAGCCTGAATATTTGCTACGACGAGATCAAATTTCTCTTCATTCCCAAGATTCTCAAGGGGTTGGACCTTAAACTCTATATCTCCTCCGATTGAGTTTTCATTGGCATTTTCCTTTGAAACTTTGATTGCGTCAGGGTCCGAGTCTATCGCTCTTACCTTGTCAACTCCGAGAAGTTTGGCGGACAAAGATAAAATCCCGGAACCGCATCCGATGTCCATTAGATCCTTGACCGTCTTTATTTCACAAACCTTGATCATGCTTTCCAAGCATAAACGAGTTGTTTCATGGTTACCTGTTCCAAAAGCCATTCCCGGGTCGAGATAAAGAGCTTGATGACCCGATGGCACGGTAAAGGTTTTCTTTTCCCATTCGGGAATCCAATGAATGGTTCCGAATGACCAAGGTTTGAAATGCGCTTTGTACGCTTGCGCCCAATCCTCCTCTACGAACACAATATGGGAGAATTCGTCTTGAAATTCATTTCCCCAAACCCCTTCCAACACCCCAATCGCTTCTTTGGCCTCCTCAATGGATTTGAAAAAGCCATCGATCTTACCCCTTCCATCGTCAGAGTTGACCATGAGGCTCCAATTATTCGGGGCAATTTCGTATAGAGCATCTTCGAGTGATTGAATACAATCGGGCTGTAGAGTTAAACTTGACTTGATCACTACGCAGGAAAGGAGACCGAGCCTATCGATAGGTCGCGAATCACTGAGGGAAGTAACATATATTCAATTCCTCGAATCTTTTCGCGAACCATTTCCAAGGTATCGCCAAGCATTATCCGAACGGGAGCTTGCGCTATAATCTTGCCGCCATCCACTTCACAATTAACCCAATGGACGGTACTACCGGAAATCCTGACCCCGTACTCATAGGCTTGCTCAATTGCATTGAGTCCCTTGAAGCTTGGTAGCAAGCTCGGGTGCAAATTGATAACCATTCTGGGAAAAGCTTTTAGAAAAATGGGGCTTAGAATTCTCATGAAACCTGCCAGAACAATTAAATCCGGTTCGTATGATCTAATGGTTTCGATCCAAGTTTGTTCCTCCTTCTCATCGAGCTTTGTGAGGGAAAGTCCCGGGTCTAAGAAGAGGTTTTCAATTTTATGGAATTTGGCGATTTCGAGGATGCCGGATTCTTTGTTGTCGGATAGAACGGCAATAATTTCGGCCTTACCCAAAAAATCATCTGCTTGGGCCTGAATGATTGCTTTTGCATTCGTGCCTGCTCCTGAGCCTAGAATTAAAGTTCTCATGGCCTTGTATTGGCTGGGAGGGATTGAATCCTCTCGATTAAAGTGGTCGTACTTGTTCCTTCGACAAACGGTACGAATTGGATCGATGCCTTGACCGCATGAAGGGCCTCCTTTTCCGCCTTATTAATTGAATCCTTCGAATAGTCTCCAGACTTGACGTAGACATCAGGCTGCAAGGCAAGAATTTCTTGGACCAACCTTTCGTTTTCAAAAAGGGTGACCCCGGAAACACAACTCAGAGACATGAGCAAGTAAGCTCTTTCCCGTTCGGAAATAATGGGCCTGTGTTTGCCCTTGAGATTCCTTACGCTTGAGTCGGAATTCATTGCTACCCAAAGATAATCCCCAAGTTTGGAAGCTTGCGTCAGACTACTTACGTGCCCGTAGTGCAGAAGATCATAGCATCCATTGGTGAGTACGAATGTTTTACCCGATTTCTTTGCTTCTTCCCTGAAGCACACGGCTTCAGTCAAAGAAGACGCACCTGCCTTGGCAATGTTTACTCTTGTTTTACCGATCAATTCTCTCCTTCAAAAAAGCGTTTTGCTTTTCCCATGAAACCTTCCTCCGCAGATAAATCTTTCTCACCACATGCTTTTCCAAACTCAACTAACTTCTCTCGCTGTTCTTTTGTTAGCTTGTTTGGTACTTGAATAATAACTTTTGCATAAAGATCACCGTTTCTAGAGGGTGATCGAAGGTTGGGCATACCTTTGTCCTTGATTCGAAAAGTTTTGTTGGAGGGAGTGCCAGGAGGAACTTTCAAGGAAACTTTCCCTTCAAGGGTAGGGACCTGAACCATTCCACCAAGAGTGGCAAGAGTAAAGGGAATCATCATTTCATGAAAAAGGTCATCTTCATCTCTATCTAGAAATTCATGGGTCTTGATCCTGACGTCAACATAAAGATCACCCGATGGTCCCCCTCTGGGTCCGGCATCACCGCGCCCCCTTGAGCATAACCTGTTCCCGTCTCCGACCCCTTTAGGCACATTCACTTTTATTTTAGTAGGTGACCGTTTCCTTCCTTCGCCCTTACAGCTGACACAAGGATTTTCAATCATGACTCCCGAACCCGCACAGGTAGGGCAGGTCCTTCTGATGCTGATAAATCCTTGGTTCGAGGCGACTTGTCCAACGCCTCCACAGGTCGAGCACATGATCTTCCCTGAGCCAGTTGCCGCCCCAGTTCCCGAGCATTGTGAACATTCGGCGAAATGTTGATACTTAATTTCCTTTTCCACGCCCGATGCGGCTTGCTCGAGAGATATTTCAACGGCTACCCGAAGGTCCGAACCTCTTTGCTCTGTCGTCGCGGAAGCAGATCCACCGCCAAAGAAATCTTCAAAAATACTGCCAAAGCCGCCACCACCGCCACCACCACCACCACCGAAGGCATCTCTAAAAAGATCGAATGGATCGACTCCTCCGGAGGTAGGGCCACCGCCACGAAAAGCATCGTGGCCGAACTGATCGTATTTTCTTCTTTTGTTGCCATCCTTGAGGACTTCAAAGGCGGCGGAGATTTCCTTGAATCTTTCCTCTGCTTCCTTGTCCCCCGGGTTTTTGTCCGGATGAAATTTGACGGCGAGTTTTCGGTAGGCTTTTTTAATTTCGTCGTCACTGGCGGATCGATCCACACCAAGAACTTCGTAATAGTCTTTTTCTGACATTTTATTTAACGAATGTTATTGGGAAAACCTTAGGATCTGCAAATCAATCTTCATTTCCCTTTTCAGACGAGGCCTTGGCCAAAATAACTGAGGCTGGGCGTAGTAGACGTTCTCCGATTCTGTAACCGGTTCTTACGGTTGTGATGACGCTACCTTCTTCACATTCGTCGTTTTCTTCATATCCTATGGCTTCATGCGATTTGGCATCAAACTCTTCGCCAACTGGATCGATGACTTTCAGTCCATATTCGGACAAGGTTGTCTCCATGAGTGTAATTGCCATTGAGAATCCTTCTACGAATGTCGCAGTTTCTTCGTGCTTTTTGGCTTCTGCAAAGCCAAGTTGAAAAGCATCGATAACAGGAAGAAGGTCGGAGATGATTTGTGACCTAGTCCTTTGTACGGAATCTTCCCTATCCCTGATCGAGCGCTTTCTTAGGTTTTCCAAATCAGCGACCGCTCGGAGGTATTTGCTCTTCAGGTCGTCTTGTTTACCGTATGCATCGTCTAATTTCGATTTCAAGCGACCAACCGATTCTTCTTTTTCCTCCACGGCTTGATCAGTCTCAACCGTAGGTACATCTGGTTCCACTGTTTCTTGATTATCGGGGTTTTGTTTGTTTTCTTCTTTTTCCATTTTTTAAGTAAGGCAGTTCATCGGATGAAGTTGAATGAGTTGGCTACTGCAAGTTGAACGGGGACTCAGGCGATTTCAGCAGAATCGATCGGTAATCAAGACACTTGAATCTTCGGAAGGAGAAATCAAGCAACCGGTGGAAAAGGAACACAGGGCGTGTTCACCTTTGCAAATCTTTACCTCATTGAGCATCATATCACCTTCGAGGGCATGAATCATAATTGGTCCTGTGTTAGGTTCCTTTACCATTTTCGGGCTATTTTTTGAGAGATTGAATTTTTGGATTCGAAAATACTTGGAGTCGGCGATTACTTCCATACCATTCTTTATGGAGGTGATCATGGGACTTGGTTCGTAATCTTTAAAATCAATGCATTGCATGGATTCTTCGATATGCAATGTTCTCGGTCGACCGTCCAACCCCTTCCTTTCCCAATCGTATACCCGGTAAGTAGTATCAGAATTTTGTTGGATTTCGAGAATTAAGTTACCTGCGTCGATCGCGTGCAACCTACCGCTTTCAACCAATATTGAGTCGCCCTTGCTCGATTGTACCCTATGGCAAAGCCTTTCCACTGTTTTGGTTTCGGTTGCGTTGATGAACTCACTAGGGGAAGTTCCTGCTTTGAGTCCGATGAAAAGGCCGGCTTGTGGAGATGCTTCAGCAACATACCAATTTTCCGTTTTGGGTTCTCCTGATAATTTTTCGGCAACTCCTTCGGGAGGATGAACCTGCAGACTCAGCCGTTGCGAGCAGTCCAACCATTTGACAAGCAACGGAAATGGTTTTCCTTGCAGCCAATTTGGCCCCATTACACTCTTGCCTTGTGTCGCCAGTAGCATCGATAGGGTTGTGCCTTTGTGGTTTGTGTTGGCGATAACGGAATTGTCCTCCTTCCTGTCTACGACTTCCCATGACTCGCCGATTCGTGAATCTTTGGGTGTTTCCCTCCCGAGAACGTCTCGGAGCATGGTTCCACCCCAAATCCTTTGCTTATAGATCGGTTCAAACTTGAAAATCATCATGAATTCCTTTTCTATACTATTATGTGTGAAGTGGAAGCATGATTGCTAGAGCAAATCATTTGGGGGACGGCGTATTTTGAGTAGGTCGGAATCCGATTCAGGAAAAGGCTTGGGGAACGTAACTCCGGACAAGAAGCTGTGGCTTGCTTTTGCTTTTGCTGTATTGGGCATTCTTTTGTTTGTTGCGCTTTTTGAATACGACCCAAAGTGCCTTCACGCAAAACCACCCGTAGACAAAAACCTTTTGCTGAGCAAGGGGGGCCTTTTAGTCGCCGACTTTCTTTATGCGGTTTTTGGCATTTCCGCTTGGCTTTTGCCGTGGCTTTTTGGGACCATTTCTTTCCTTTGGGCGACAAGACAACCTTCAAGAGAGAAATTACGCAAAATAATCACCATTTTTGCTACAATCGTTTCCATTTCCGTCCTAGCCAACGTGCGGCACTACTCGTTGCATCCCGATGATAGGGTAGAAGCTTTTGACCCCAGTTCTTACAGACATGGAGCGGGAGGCTCGATTGGGGCGATCGTCTATTCGGGTTTGCCATGGGACGGACAAAGAGGGTGGTCGCTTCACGCCAACAAAGATTGGAAGGAAACGACCTCAGATGCCAACGGGTTTTTTCGAGAATGGCTGGGTGCCTTGGGAACAAGTGTTCTCGTGGTATTTGTTTTGATGAGTGCCTTGTGTATCCATTTTTCGATGGAACCTCTGAAGTTACTTGGAGCTTTCGTCGGCTTGGGAAGGAAGGTCAAAGAACAGCTTCCGAAAAAGACGGACAATGAACAGTCCCCCGAATCAACTACGACCTCAATCGAAAAGAACGAACGTGTCGAAGAATCCGTATCGAAGGAAGATAAGGAAGAGAAGTCACCCAAAGCTCCTTGGAGCTTTTCTTGGTCTGGTAAAGAAAAGGAAGATGATTTGTTGTTTGGCGATGTTTCACTTCAAAACGAAGGTATGTCCGAGCCGGAAACCGTGATACCGTCTGCAAAAAAATCGAAGGCCAAAAAGTCTCCTAAAACGGATGGTAAAGCGGCAGAAGATGCAAAAGAAGAAGCTGAAACGAAAGAACCTGAGAATGTACCAGAACCTCTTCCAGACGAGGTTTCTTCAAGCGACAAAATAATACCCGATGACAGTATTGACAAAGATACTTCTCCTGATGAGGATGGCGATGGCGGAATGGATGGTTTTAAAGTCGTCCGTGTGGCCAAAACTGAAAAGGCTGCCGATCTTTTTCCCGAGCGAAAAGGTGATTACCATTTCCCTACGCCTGATTTGCTCATGGATCCACCGGAAGTCGAGTCCAGCGGCGATGAGGATCACATGATAAAGGCTAAGAGATTAAAGGAAACTTTGTCCGAATTTAAGATCGAGGTAGAAATGGGAGAGGTTCACACTGGTCCTGTCATAACGAGGTACGACGTGCACCCGGCTCCTGGGGTGAAAGTAGAGAAAATTGCCAACCTTGATAAAAACCTGGCCATGGCTCTTAAGGCAGACAGTGTTAGAATTCTTGCACCCGTACCAGGTAAAGGGTGTGTTGGCATTGAGGTTCCCAATGCCAATCCGTCTGATGTTTGTCTAAAGGAAATACTAGAATCTAAAGCTTGGGCTGGTGCTGGAGCAGATATACCGATCGTACTTGGAAAAGATGCAAGCGGACGACCTCTAGTCGCAGATTTGACAAAAATGCCACACTTACTGGTGGCTGGCTCGACAGGTTCAGGGAAAACGGTTTGTATTAACGCCATTATCGCTTCCCTTTGCTACCACTCTAGTCCCGATGATGTACGGTTTATAATGGTTGACCCGAAAATCGTCGAAATGAAGGTATATAATGATCTGCCTCATATGCTTATACCGGTGGTGACCGATCCCAAGAAGGTTCCCGGAGCGCTCAAGTGGCTTTTGATCGAAATGGAACGCCGATACCAGATTTTCTCCAAAGTGGGTGTACGCAATATTGCTGGATTCAATGCGAAAATTCTTAAAGACAAAGAAGAAAAGGAGAAGGCCCAATTACTAGACGCTCAGATGACCCCAGAAGAAAGGGCAGCCCTGTCCAATATCGAGGTTCCCCGCGATGATCATATTTTGGAGATACCTGAGAATAAGCTACCTTACATCGTTTGCATCATCGATGAGCTTGCTGATCTTATGATGGTCGCTCAGGCTGACGTTGAGACCGGAATTGCCCGGCTAGCACAACTTGCACGGGCTGCTGGTATTCACTTGGTCATTGCTACGCAGCGTCCTTCTGTGAATGTCATAACAGGTGTGATCAAGGCAAACCTACCGAGTAGAATATCTTTCCGTGTTGCTTCTTACAGGGACAGCCAGACTATTCTGGATGGCAAGGGTGCTGAATCTCTTCTTGGTAAAGGGGATATGCTATTTATTCCTCCTGGCGGCTCGACTTTTACTCGAGCCCAAGGGGCTTTTGTCAGTGATGACGAAATTAACGGAATAGTTGAATTTTTGAAAATCAACGGACCTCCCCAAATTATCGAGGAAGTTCGGGACCAAATTGAAGCTGCTGGCGAGGATGTAGTACTTGGCGGCGGGGATGGCGATCCGGATGAAGATCCAATGATTCGCAAGTCCATTGAGATCATTCGTTCAACTAAAAGAGCATCAACCTCAAACCTTCAAAGGAAGCTTAGTATCGGCTATAACCGGGCAGCCCGCATAATGGACGAATTGGAAGACAGGGGAGTCGTAGGACCCGACGTTCCCGGGCAGGGTAGGGAAATCTTACTGGATCTTTAATAATTTACGAATAATCGAAATCTCCGCTTGCAAAAAGGTTCCCATCAATGAAGTCTGAAATTGTAAATACGTAATCCAGATGGCAATAGGACAAAAATTAGAAGAAGCTAGAAATAGAAAGGGTATCTCTTTAAGGGAAGCTTCAGAAAGCACCAAAATCCGTGGGGATTATTTGAGTGCCTTTGAGGCAGGTCAATTTGACATTGATCTACCGGAAGTTTATTTGCGTGGCTTTGTCCGCCTTTATTCTCGTTTTCTTGGATTGGATCAGGATGCAGTATTGTCGGATTTGAACTTGGAGATGGGAAACACTTCCTCCCGTTCCGCAAAAAAATCACTAGGTTCCTTGACCCCCCCCGACAGCACGGAAGGCTCGGACTATTCCCACGCTCCTGCTCCTCCAGTCAAGTCTTCCGTTGAACCTGCAAATTTGCCCAATTTGGTTAAGCCTTTGTTAATCGTAGTGGTAGGCATTGTTCTTCTTACCATCGTTATACTCATAGCCTTTTCCGGTGGAGACGATACAAACCAAGGCGAAATTCAGGATCCTCCTTCAGGTACTCCCTCCATAACGGAGACCAACTCTTCTCCTTCTCCCTCCGATACTCTCACCATCGCCGGTGAGCACTCCCTTCGCATTGCCGTTATCGCCCCGATCCAGCATTTAATTCTTAGAAATGAGGGCGGACCTTTTCCAGAAACGAATCAAAGAACGCGTGAATTCAAAAATTTGCCTGCCGGATGGGAGGGCACCCTTACTTTCAAGGATTCATTTAAATGTTATTGTTCTTCCCTTGAGAACCTCAGGTTTTTTGTCGACGATGGTTCCGAAAAGAAGATTGAAGGTGAAGGAAGTGGCAATTTCACCTGGCAACCCGAGTAAGTTCCTTTAGAGCGAATAAGGTCTTTGGAAGCAATCTATCGGGTTACAACCTGTAGGTTTACAACGGAGATGTTCTACCTTGAGGAAGGTGTTATGTTTAGGTTTAAGACCTTTTGTTTCCGAATGATCTTTATAATTGCTTCCTCTTTCGGTTTCAATAATCCGATTGCATCAGTGTAGTCGTAGATTGACTCGATCTTTTTTCCTTTGAGCTCAATGATTATATCCTCACTTTTCAACCCCGCCATGTCTGCTGGTCCACCTTTGCTAACTCCTGAAAGAAGAACCCCTTTTGTATCTGTTTGGGAATAATCGGGTATGGTACCCAAGTAGACGCGCAAGCGCCCTCTTGATTTAGGTGGTGGAGCTTGCGCGACATAGTCCAATTCATTCTGCTTGACCAATGCCTGAACCAACCTGCTGTAAAGCATGGAGCAATCGGCAACGCCTTTATAATTTATTTTGTCAGCTGTGTCCGATGGAGAATGATAATCAGGATGCAACCCTGTGAATGCACTGAGGATGGGGATGCCTTTTGTGAAAAACGACGTAGTGTCGGTAGGGATATGACTGTCGTTTTGCAAATTCAGGTTGAGACCAACGGGAACATTGGCCTGCTGGATAAGTTTTCTCCAACCGGTGGATGAACCGACTCCATGGAGGGTAAGTTTTTTTTGGTATCTGCCTACCATGTCCATATTCAGGTAGGCCAATATAACCCTTCTGCGATCTTGAGGTTTCTTTTGAGAAATTTTACGCATAAAGTAAGAGGACCCTACAAGCCCGATTTCTTCACCCGACCATGCTGCGAAGAGAATGTCGTACCTCGAGTTGAGGAGACCTCTTTTCCTGAGATCCGCCAAGTATTCGGCTATTTCAAGGAGACATCCTATACCGGATGCATTGTCATCTGCGCCAGGATGAATTTTTCCCTTTTCAGACTTTTTGGCACGAGAGCTGGTTTTGCCTATTCCAATGTGATCAATGTGGGCCCCGATGACGAGGAATTGATCGGAAACCTTCCCTTTTTGCGAGCGAATCCAGCCAAGAGTGTTTCGCCCAATGCCTTTTTTTCTTTCTATTGAAATCGATAATCGAAATTTGGAATTCTTCAGGTCGAATCCCAAATATGGTTCCCCTTTGGCTAATTTTCCACACCAGGTTTGGAAAACTCTTGCGTTTTTGCCGAATAACTTGGATACGATGGATCGACTGACCGAAATTGCTTGTATGGAAATGGTATCCTTGGCTGGGCTAGCGGAAAACTCGATTAATTGGTCATTGGGTTGCTCGAAATCCGAAACGAAGATAATACCCTTCGCACCCAAATCCCGTGCTACGGAAGCTTTCTTTCTGAAGGTGGAATCGTAGTAATGAGCTTGCTTGCGTTTTTCGTTCCATTGAGTTGGAAGTTTGCGCAAGACCATTACCCATTTGTCTTTGACGTCCAAATGCGTGTATGAGTCATACTCTGGCCACTCGGATGTTTTTTTAAGCCGAAGACCATAACCGGCGAAAGTGATTTTATCGAATTCAACTTCGCCGGATTCACTAAAGGGCATGGGAGTCCATTCCTTGGCGAGTTGCAGAGTCGTGAAGTCCTTTCCATTCGATGAATTTTCAAACTTGCAAGTGGGGGACAGTTCGGCTGCATTGAAAAATGGAAAACCTTGTATCCACTCGCCTTCAGATGTGAAAGGCTCAAGACCAAACGCTTGAAAGGAATCAGCTACGTAATCGCTTGCCAACTTTTCACCTTTTGAACCTGTGAACCTGCCCTCCAATGCATCAGAGCAAAGATAGGACAAATGATTTTTGACATCCTTATCGAGGATTTTTGGGGAGGTTGCCGTTCCTGTCCGAAGGGGTGTACCTTTCGTAGTCGAGTCTTTTTCATTTGATACAAGGTTCAAGCGGTGGAGCACTTCTGCATGATTCCAATCCGCTATAAAAATTTGTGATTTTTTGTCACTCGTATTGGTGCTTGTCCATGAAAGTGTTTTCCCATCCGGAGAGAAACTGGGCAGTCCGTCGAAACCAGGAGATTGGGTGATTCTGATAGGTTTTCTTTCACCATTTAGGTCAACCGCATAGAGTTCGAAATTATCAAACCCATGAAGATTGGTGGAAAAGACCAAGTACTGATTGGAAGGATGAAAGAAAGGAGCCCATGACATTGCGTCAAGTCGTGTTAGCTGTATCTCCTTCCCTGACTCAAGTTGCATTCGGTAAATCTCTGCTTTGTGTCCACTTTTTGAAAATCTTCTCCAACAAATTTGATCTCCTTCTTTATTAAAAAAAGGTCCTCCGTCGTACCCGGAGGTGTGTGTCAGTTGTTGAAGGTTCTTACCGTCCGAGTCCATTATGAAAATATCATTGAAGTAGGATTTGTCTCTACTGAAGATTTCCAATTCTTCTTTGTTCAATTTTTTAGCGTAAGCATTTCGGTTTGAAGCAAAAACGATTCGTTTCCCATCAGGCGAGAAGGAGCCTTCAGCGTCGTAACCTTCGGCAAAGGTAATTCTTTCGGTTTTTCCAGTTACGGTATTCGTTTTGAATAAGTCATAATTGTTGTCGTAATCCCAACTGTATTTTCGGGCTTTGCCGCTTTCCCGTTCCTTCAATTCCTCAATCTCCTTCAAGCTGGCATTTGCATCAAGATGAGTTGAGGAGTAAAGTACGGTTCGCTCGTCCGGGTGAATCCACGCACAAGTGGTTTTTCCGATTCCTGATGAAACGAGTTTATTTTCTCCCGACAACAAATCCAAGAGATAAATTTGGTAAAAAGGATTTTTTTTGTGGCTTTCCGATTGATACACCAATTTTTTCCCATTGGCAGAGAAATAACCTTCACCCGACCGAGCACCTTCGAAAGTCAGTTGCCTTGCGTTTTTAATTATTTCATCACCGATTCCGCAAAAAGAAAACGTAAGAAAGACATAAAGGTAAGACAGGATGTTTTTGTAAATATACATAGGGTTTTAATTAAAAAATTAAAAACAGACATATACGAAGACGGTCGAATCATCAACCGCTTGATTGGGAAACATAAAAATTTACTAATTGATGTCTTCGTCAATCAGTAATTTTTTAGCAAACCAAAACCAAGTATTCCCTTTGGTGAGGGCGGAGAAATCTATTTTTACAAAATCTCCAGATTTAGTATTAAGACGTACGGTAACATCTTTCACGTTCCTACCCTCTATGATATTGCTGACGGTTTCCCGTGCTATGTCCAAATCGTCCGGGTATACGGAATTCAAGAAAGGTTTGTTCTTGAATTCATCTTTTGAAAACCCCAAAAATTCAGCCCAAGGGGAACCCGTTCCATGAAAAAGAATCTCCCCATCAACAATTTCCATCGTGCCAGAGAAATCGGAATCAACTGAAAGCCTGTCCAAAGTGAAAGATTTCTCTTCCTGAGGAACAGAACCTCTCATGGCAAGTTTATGGTTTTGATAATGTTTAGGAGTGATGTTGAGCCTTCTTTTGAAAGCCCTGTGAAAATAATGAACGCTTTCAAATCCGCACGCCAATGAAACCTGTTTGACGCTGACCTTGGTGGCCGAGAGCATTTTTTGGGCTTGCACGATTCTCGTACGGATCAAATCCTCGGTTGGACTTGCCTCGAATTCTTGTTTGTACAATGAAGCGAATCTACTTGCGCTCAACCCCATCATGTCGGCCATTTGCCCGATGGTCCATGCTTTTGAAAAGTTTTCGTGAACTTCAGAGCGTAAGTCTCTGAGCCTTTGTGAGTGGTCGGGCATTGAGAGGACAAAATCCTGTTTGGAGAAACGAACTATTTTTGTAAGAAGTTCATCCAATGTAGAACTAATCACCCTTTCGAAGTGCATATCCATAGCCCTGAATTCTTTGACGATTTTGTCTAAAAGAGCATCAATGAAATAGGTTTGAAGAGGGGTATGAACGGTGTCGCAGTCCAGACCGACTTGAGACACCAACCGAGTAGCGTCTGATCCCTTGAAAGAAATTGAGTCGTACTCCCATTC
>PBMI01000043.1 GCA_002722545.1 Opitutia bacterium
AGAGGGGATCACATTATACGAGCACTTGGCCAGGTGCTCGAAAGAAAGCCCCCGTGCTCATAAAATATTTTAATGTATTAGAAGTAAATTGCTTGGTTGGCTTTAGAGGGGACGATCAAAATGCCTCATTTAAATCCAGTTTAAGCTACTGCAGTAAATAAATGTGCAAAGGTATTGCAGTAGACCAAATCGCTTTAAAATGCTTCCTGCTGATCGCCCCCTCTAAAGCCAGCCAGTCAATTTACTTCTAATACATTAAAATATTTTATGAGCACGGGGGCTTTCTTTCGAGCACCTGGCCAAGTGCTCGTATAATGTGATCCCCTCTAAACTCCCCTCTAACCTAATGCATTAACTTGTACAGCTCGCGGCGCGCGGGAGCAAACACGATTGGTCGAGATCAGCAACGCAGGCGAAAGCTCCTATGGAGGGCATCGTGGATGAATTTCTTGTTGCGCTCCGCAATTTGTAACTTGTAAGAGAAATGGTAGATAGTTGTCGATGCCGAGCAATTCTCATGTCCTCTTCCGCCACTGAGAAGCTCAAGCCACTCACCGAGCTGTGCCACGATGCACTGGCCGAAGGCGTGATTGCAAAGCACGACGGGTTGCCCGAATCCTGGCTTGCATGCTTTCAAAAGAACGGTAGGGTCATGGAGCAGCTGCGGGTCTTTGCGCTCAGCTCAATAAAGCGCGAGGCCGTGCCGGATTCCGACACACCCGTCACCATCCTCGTGCTGTATCCCAACAACTCGTTGACCAAGGTAGACTCGTGGCAGATGTGCGCGAGCTGCCTGGGAGAGTGGCAGTTTGCGCTGCTTTGTGCCTATTTTCAGGCCGTGGCATGGTACAAAAAGGAGCACCTGGAGAGGAATGTTTACATTCCAGAGCACGACCCTCTTGGAGGATACCGTATCGACTGGCAAGTGCAGGACTGGAAGCAGATTTGGAACGACCTGGAGCGGTGGCACGGGTGCGTTATGGGCAACGACAGGTACACGCAAACGTACTTGGAGCTTACGCATGTGCTTCTCGACGCATTTGAGATCGACGTCAGTCAGGCATACGCCGACGATATCTCGCGCTGGGAGGCGGCGCGTGAGGACTCCGAATTTTTTGAAGACTTTGATGACAGAGCAATTGCCGATTTCTTTCCCGACACGACGAGAATTGTGTTGTGCGACGCCCTTTGCGAGCGCGTGGGCGACACCGACTACAAGCGAATGTGGGTGTGGGAGTTGGAGGGAAAAAGGGACGGCCTCTACGAACACTATTTTGATCCGTCTGACCGAAAGTTTGAGAGGGCCTCGTTTTGCACGTTGTTTTTCGACTTGCGTGAATAGATGTGATCGCAGCCAGTTTTAGGCGCAGATATCATTGACACGTTCTTGTGTATGGTAAGGCAAGAGGCAAAGCCACGCATGCGGTTGCTCCCCAACCTTGGGCGCCTTGCGCTCGAGTGCTCCACAAGCACAAAGAGCGCAAAAGCGTCCCCGTCCACAATTCTGCCCGGCGAGTTGCTGGCTCAGGTGCTGAGCTCG
This sequence comes from Opitutia bacterium, assembly GCA_002722545.1. Classification (GTDB taxonomy): domain Bacteria; phylum Verrucomicrobiota; class Verrucomicrobiia; order Opitutales; family Seribacteraceae; genus Seribacter. Next base: position 1,541 of record PBMI01000043.1, read on the forward strand.
GATCGTCATTCTTCCAGCGCGTGCCAGAATGCGGAAGCGTGGGCTGCCACCGAGCGCTCGGCGCGCGACGACCCCGAGACCTGGCTTACGCTCATTCAACGCGTGTTTGTGCGGAAAGGAATCAAAGCAAGAACGCTGACCGAAGCGCAAGTGAAGGCGGGCTACAGCCCGAGGCAGTGGTTCTTTGAGCTATGCAATCGATTTAACATGCGCAAGGCAGCGCGAGAACACATTGATTCCCTCACACGTCGTCAGATAGAGGCCGCGGAGGAGACAGAGCGCTTGTACGCAAGAATGAGGGCGGCGGCAACAGAGGCTCTGTTTTCAGAAGATGTCAACAAGCGCCTGGCCTTTCGCGCTGCCGACGAACGGTACGATCGCATGCGCCTGAACATGGACGACCCGGTGCACCCCGGGGTGCCGCTCACCGATCAGATCGTCTCTGCGCGCCTCCTACTTGCGGCCGCAAACCGCGCGCTGAAAGCTGACCCACTTGACATGGCGGCGCGCAAAACCCTCGACCGGTGCTGGGAGCGCGTCTTTAAGCCAAGCGAGTTGCCTCCCTTGCTGCCCAGCACCGACAGCGAGAACAGCGACGATGACAACGACAGCCTGGACGGGTTTATTGTCACCAATCCAGAAAGTTAATGCATTAGGTTAAAGGGGAGTTTAGAGGGGATCGCATTATACGAGCACTTGGCCAGGTGCTCAAAAGGTGGCGCCGGTGCTCACAAAATATTCTAATGCATTAGAGGTAAATTGGTTAGATGCCTTTAGAGGGGACGATCAGCGGGGATGTATTCTGAAGCAATTTTGCTTACTGCAGTAACTTTGTGCGTTTCTTTACTGCAGTAGCTCCAAATTGCTTTGAAATGCTCCCCGCTGGTCGTCCCCTCTAAAGACAGCCAACCAATTTACTTCTAATTCATTAAAATATTTTACGAGCACGCACGTCTCCTTTCGAGCACTTGGCCAAGTGCTCGTATAATGCGATCCCCTCTAAACTCCCCTTTAACCTTATGAATTAACTTTTTGGGCCTCGTCGAGGCTGGCGTGAAGTTGCTCATGCGCTTTCCTTTTTTTACTCATGCTTAAGACATGCAATAGTTGCGCGGGTTGTCAACCGCCTGCACTGGCACCGACAGTGCCTGGCGCAATCTGTAAACTGGGGTGGAAGCTCCACGAGCGCAGGTCATCAACCAGGCCGCTCGTTTCGTTGACCGCTTGCACGAGGCGCGGCGCCGCAACGCTCGCAGCGCTCCGCGCTTGCTCAGTCACGTGCAACACGTTGCGCGACGCGGCGCGCGCGTTTTGTGCGCCCTCCAGTGCCAGGTCCATCATCGCGTTCACCTTTTCGCTTGCTCCTTCGCCGCCAAGCCCGTCAACGGCGTTGCTTAACCGGATCGCGAGGATGGCCATCAGCACGACGACGGTGGCGACGAAAGCAATGGCAAGCACAAGCGCAAAGCACTGGCCCCAGCGGAAAAGGCGGTCTCGCGGCGTCTCCTCTCCGTAAACGCGCGCGCGCTCGCGGATTGCGCGCTCCACGTCGTAAGCGGTGTACGGCCGCGCCGGCAACGGGTGCGACTCTTCCTCACGCACGGGCGCAATCGCCGCGCGTCCGTAGCTCTGAAACCGAAGCGGCGCCTCTGCGGCGCGCGGCAGGCGCTCGCTTAGCTCGCGAAACGCAAATGCTGGCGAGCGAAACGGTACGGCTGCCATGTCTTTCTTCTACCACTTGCACGCGCGCAACCAAACTAAATGTCTAGTCGCTAGAGGTGGATCGATCGCGGCGCGCCGGCGGGCCTAGCGCCACAACGATAACTTTGCGGCCACATGTCGCACGTGCCGCTCCTCTCAAAGCAGTCGGTGCCCAAGCTGCAGTCACCACGACGCGGACCGCAGGTGGTGTGCCTGTGCTTACTTCTTGGCGTCGTCTTCCTTCTCGTGCCGTCGAGAGTCTACGCGCCTTTGATGAGCAACGCGACGCGCGCGCGCGCCGACCCGCCGCCCCCGGCGCTCCGGCGCATCATCGACGCGTCGACACAACACCAACTCGTGACCGGAGACACGTTGCAAGATTTGCTCACCGCCGTGGGCTTTTTAGCAGAGCGCGAAATTGCTAAGCGCTAACAATTGCCACGACACGGCACTTTGCAACTTGTGGACCGCGGATCGGTTGTGTGCGCCAACAGACTCGGCAGTCATGGCCTCCGACCCGAATCACGACGCGCCTAAGCTGCAGTCGTACCCAGCGGCGAAGGAAAATGCGCTGGCGCTCGACCGCTCGCGCATCAACATGCTCAACGCCGTCAACCTCAATCGCCAGGCCATGGGCATCCTGTGGGGCGAGGCCATCAAGTCGCCAATGTTTCAGCAGAAGCGCAAGCAGCCGGAGGACGAAATGGGCAACAAGCTGGACTACCCTCGCCACCACCTAAGCGGCAAGGAGATGAAGTACCGCGCCAACAGGGCTCTTACGGGAAACACGCTCAAGACCATGGCCTCGGGCGCAGCTGCGACCATCGGCGCGCAGCTGGCAAGCGACTGTGCCATGCTGCGCACGGGGCACGTCAAGGGCCCTGAGGACCCCAAGTACCCGCTGCTGCCTTCGTTTTCGGAGGGTGCCGCGCTGGCCATCGAGAAGGCGTACATTGCGTACATGCAGGAGCTCTTCCAAACGGCGCAAATCTTGCGGGTCGGGGGTGGAAAGCAACACAAAAAGGTCACCGCCAAGGGTTGCCAGCTTGCGGCGGAAATCGTAAACCGCCAGATTGCAGCGGCCACAAGCTTTGTGCCGCCGGGCGGCATCGCCTACCGCAAGCCGACCAAGGTCATCAAAAAGAAGAAGGCGGAGACCGGCAAGGACAAGGCGGCTCCGGTTGCACAGAAGAAGAACCCCTGAGCCGCGTCTTGCGCGGGGTGGCATCAAAAGGTAGTGTGTTTGGTGGTGGTGGTGGTAATGCAAACCAAACTTGCGTGTTTTGTTGGTGCTATTTCTCTTAAAATCCTAGCATGCTTAGCTGTGCGTCGGTGGCACGCGTGTCTTCGCGAATGCGCTCCTTTGTGTACCCAAGAGGCTGCAAGTCCTTGGCGCGCAGGCCCGTCTCCAGGAGCGTCTCTGGCGGCACGTTGCGCACGTGCTTGTATTGAGCGAGCACCTCGCGCGCGGCACACGGATTCTCGGAGCACATGAGCAGCAGGATGCCAAGATTGACACCGAGCTGCGTGATCGCGCTCGAAGCCGCAAGAACTACCGCGTCGTTAGGGGTCACGAGAAACTCGTCGAGCAGGTTGGGGGCGCCGTACGCGGCAACGCACTGCGCGCACCAGGCCTCGTCAAGTAGGTGCAGCGGGCCGAAGCCTAGCTCGGCCAACTTTGCCGCGGACTTTGTGCCGTGTGCCTTAAGTTGCAGCGGCGTGATTTTGGCCGCTCGCAGAAGCGTGGGCGAAATGTGATGCGCGAGCAGGAAGGCGTGGTCGATCTCGGCGTCGCGCATTGCGCCGATTGCCTCGGCCGTTGAGTCCGCCTCGAGCACGAGCGACATGCGCTGCCGTACCGAGTACTCCATTGTTGCGCTGCAAACCGATTGTTGCCACGCAACCCAATTTCTGCGCAGCCCCGTATAGCGGCGCAACAGGCACGCGCTTGCGACTGGTGCGCGTTTGTCAATCGGTATCTTACCACACTCGCCCTCCTTTGGCTTTTGATGGGCAACCACAAATATAAGCGCAAACGGTCCCAAAGCCCCCCGCGTCCGTCGCACTGCTTCTCGTGCGACCAGAAGATGAATCTGAGCATGTGCTCGATTGATTGGGTTGCGGTGTTTGTCGCCAAAAACTTTCAGGACTTTCTTGAAGAGAACAATCACGATCTGCCGACCCAGCAGCAACTCACGGAGATACGTGACGCCTCACAGTGTGACCCATGCGAGACCTGCTGCTGCTACGCGTGCGGCAGCCGCAAGTATCGGCCGGGCGACACGTGCTGCTGAAGTGCGAGATAAGCGTTTTGTTTACGACTTGTGTTGAGTGAGTGGTTGCGTTCTTGAGCAAATGCACCTTCCTTTTTTGCCACTCTGCCCCACGGCGGGCACAAACGATGACGAAGCGGGTTCCTCACGGTCGCCGCCGTCAGCCGCGGCCGCTGCCGCGATGCGCGCGGCGCTTGATGACGGCGAGCACGCCATTCTCAAGTCGATCCTCGAACAGGTCGCCATCACCGCACCCAGGCATCTCTACGGCACAGAAGAGGCGTGTCGCGCCGTAATGAACTTTTTGATTGCCAACGGGCTGCAGCACGCAATCGACGACGACGATGAGATCTGGGATGAGCTGGCGAGCAAGCTGTTTAGCCCGCCACCGCCGAAGCCCGAAAACACGTCCCAGGTTGCGCGGGACCACCCACCGTCCATGCCCGCCAACAAAAAGGAGTACTTTCTTGAGCTGTGCCGACGCGCTCAAAGGGCGCGCCTGCTGGTTGAGCGCCACGAGGTTTTGAAGCAGCAGCAGAAAGACAACAAGATCGCGCTCACGCACCTTTACAACGCACAAAACGTCTGGGAGAATGCCCATCCCGGCCTAGCAGACGCGCTGAGGGCGGCAATGCCCCCCAACTACAAGAAGCTAGAGAAAAAGATCGCGGCGCGCGAATGGCTCGCGCGGCGGATCAAGCGCCGGCTGCAAGCGCTCGAAGACGGGCCACTCTACGAGGCAAAGACAAAGCTGTTGTTCTGGGCCTCCGCCCCTCAGGCACCGCCCAGACTTCAATACACATACAGAAATTCAGAGGCACACCAACTCGAAGCTTCCTACCCAGAGTTCAGCGACGACGACTCAGAAACAGACGAGTTAAAAACGCTGCACGCTTCATTCCTCGATGGCGGTGACGAGGACTGATGTTTGCTGGTAGAAGTTTACGCGCGTCTGTTTTTTTTCTAGGGTGCACATTTGCAACTTGTGTAGTGGTTGCTACCATTGCCACGCATGGCAGTCATGCCAGCGATCACGATGCGTGACTACTACCGTGACAAATACCCCTATAAGCAACTGGTTGCGTTACTCACGTCCAACGGCGACAAGCTCGAGAATTGCGAGTTTGCCATCGAGGGCAAGACCGCGGACGGCGCCAAGCTCTACAAGCGGTACGTGCGCGCATTCTCGGCGGACGACCTGCGCCGGCAGGTCAGCACATTTGAGGGTGTGCGCGCTTTCCATTTTGGCGCCTTCTACGACCACGGCGTGGACCGGAAGCTGATTCGCGCGGGCGAGAGCCGCGCGACGCGACGCGTGCTCTCCTTTGACATCGACCTTACCGACAAAGAGTTTCTCAAGACCACGGACGCTGACGGCGCCGCGTCGGCCGAGCTGTGCGACAAGGCCTACCCCGTGTCGGCAATGTCGGCTTACATTTTGCGCGTGCTTCTCAACGAGGCCTTTGGGTTTCAACGCGTGATGGTCGTGTATTCGGGCCGGCGCGGCGTGCACGTGCACGTGTTCGACGAGGCGGCGATGGCGATGGACGACGAGCAACGCGCCAGCGTGCTCGCTTACGTCGACGGCGAGATGCACGAGAACTTGCTGCACGTGCGAGACGCGGTGCGCGCAGTCATGGTTGTACAGGATCTTCGCGGCGAAGTGTACCGGTGCTTTGACGGGCTCGTAAAGAAGCTGGGCATTCTCGATTCCCTAAACGACCGCGTGTCTTTTGTCAACCGGCTTGACTTGCTGCGCCGCGAGGAGCACGAAAAGATTGGGCCGGTGCTCACCACGCTGGCTGAGGACGTCCTCGAGCCGGAGACGGGGCTTCAAGCGTGGCTGCTCATCCAAGACAAGATCAACTCGGTTGTCTTCAAGGGTGCCGATTGCGAGTGGGTGCAGGAGCGTCTCGACTGCGTGGTGCTTGCTTACGTGTGGCCGCGCTTGGACGAGGCCGTCACCAAAGACGCCAAACACCTGACCAAAGTGCCCTTCTCTTGCCACGCCGCGAGCGGGCGCGTGGCGGCCGCTACGCCCCGGGACTTTCGCGGCTTGTTCAAGTATAGGCCCCAGCGCGACGCGCCGTCGATCAGAGACTGGAACGACGCGAAAATGGAAGCAGCGGTTGCCCTGTTTGCCGCGCCGGGCGCGCCGTCTTCACTCGAGAACGCGGTGGCCTCTGGCGGCGCGCCGCAGAAGCCGCCGCGCGTGCTGGGGTGGATGTCGCAGAAGGCTGCGCGCAAAATGAAGCGGTCGCCGCTTGTGCCGAATTGGGCGGTTACGGAAAAACAGCAGCCCGCGGTCGAGGCGCCGCTGAGCGACAAGCAGGCAGCACACGCGGAGGAGGTTGAGCAGGTCGTGGACGCTGTGATGCGCCAAGTGACGGACGCCGATAAAAAGCGGCGCCGGGAGACACGCGCGGGAATGCCGCTGAGCACGGAGCAGCAGGAGCCGCCTCGGCGGGAGCAGGTGGCAGCGGCGTGGGCGCTTCATGGGCGGACGCCGCCGGTTGGTCCACAATTCGTTCGCTGCGATGCGTACGGGGGCGTGCTGAACGCAACTTAAAAATGTGTAAGCCGTTTTGCACACACACACACACACACACACACATTTACACACTTACACACGCGCGCGCATGCGCGCTACGCGTCAAGTCCGCCGTCCAGCGCTGGATTTTCAACGTCCATTTTGGAGTTGTCGTCCGAGCTGTCGTTGTCGGGCGGGATCTTGAAGAGCCGCCGCCGGCGAATGGCCGGCCCCGGCTCCGGCTCCGGCGCTGGCGCTGGCTCCGGCTCCGGCGCTGGCGTGGGCACTAATAACAGCGGCGGACCGATAGTGTGCGTCTGGACCCACTCTTGCAAGATGTGATGGTAAGATTCGTGCAAAAGCGGGCTTTCGTGGTCAACCACTGCAAAATCGAGCGCGCACTTAGTAAACGAGACGGCCGTCCAAAGAACGTCAAGGTAGTTCACAATTTTCTTGCGCAACTCGTGTTCGTAACCGCCGTCTCCCCAATCTTGTCGACTCTTGGCTACCCAACTGTTAACGTTGGGGACGCCTACGATCTGGCAAAGGTTTTGCCTGTACAGGTGTTTGTCGTACGTTGTCCACACGTGTTGGTAATACCACCGAACAAAGGACATGATGCTGTTGAGCTTGCCTTCCGCCAAATCCTTCTTGGGAAAGCAGCTCAGTAGCTCGGTCCAGAAAGCACTAACCATGGTAAACGCTTTTGTAAGTCCTTTGCCGTCTGATTGCTCCACAGTTTTACCCTTGTGTCCCCAAATTTCTGGATCTTGAGATTCAAAGACGTCATTGTTCGCTCTGGCGTGCTCGATGTACCTGCGTATCACACTCTCCAAAAGCGATGCCCCTTCTTGGACAAAGGGCGACCAGTTGGAATCGTTCTTGACCTTTACAAAATCGACACACGTCTTCCCGTTTCCACCACAAATGAGCGGATCTTGTAAGGCGGCGTCGTTCCAGATCCACACGTGAATGTCCGTTTCCTCGTTCTCGTTGCTGCTGCCGTCGCCGCTGAAAGGTTTTCCCTTTTTACTTTTTTTCCTTTTGGCCGGCGTTGTCGTAAGCTTCATGTTTCTGCAGTACCGCGGCTGCTCTACTGGATGGAGTTGGTCAAGAAATTCCAGCATGCGCACCAGCGCCGCGTTGTAATTTTCGTCCGTTTTCTGGGGCATGTCCATGCTTTCGTGCGGTCCAATGTGCCATTCCAAATACTTTCGGCGCACGACGTTTCCAACATTGGGCCAGCGGCCCTGGCCCTCCCCCACCTTGTCTTCCTTGTCTTTATCCCTGAAGCTTTTCATCTCGGTCATCAAGGCACTTGCATTCTGCGCATTGTAGTTGTTCGTTTCCGACACGTTTTTTTCTGGTCTAGTCTTCCGCATCCACCTTTGCTCCTGGCTGCTGGTGGCAAAGTTGACCGCTTCGTCGGGATCTTCCTTCATCTTGCGGTAAAAAGACGAGGGTCCCTGCACGCCCGCGGTCAATCCAGCAGGCGACGCGCCAGGGGCCGCACCGGTTGTCTTTGCAGCCGCCGTTACCACGTCTGGCGCGTCGTTGTTGTTGCACCACGCAAAGCTCGCTGCGTCGGCTTGGTAAGCCTTGATTAGCTTTTCTTCTGTTCGGCGGTTTCCTACGCGTCGGAGCACGTTCATGAGCAGGCGTCGCTCGGCGGCCATGAAGTCGGCGTACTCGTCCTCAAGCGCCTGCTGCTCGGCGTCGTCGCACTGCGACAGCACGTATTTGAGGTTGGGGTGGTCGAGGATTGAAAAGTTGTTGATGAAGTGTTGGGCCGCTTGGCATCGAAGCGCGTCGGCGCCGTCGCGCGGCGTGCCGTCAAGCTTTACTGGCTGTTGCATGTAGCCCTGCATCCACTGGCTCACCAACATCCGCCGGTTGGCAAGGCTGGCAACCTCTTCGGTGCTTCGGGGTTTGATGGTGCGCTTGTACTTTGGTAAACCATCGACGCGCCATTTCCGCTCTTCGTTTTGGGTTGGCACCAGTTGCACCCGTTGCACGGCGTGGGCGTCGTGCCACACTCGCCTCGCCATTTTATCTTGCGCCGCTTTTAGTACCCGCGCTCGTTCTTCTTTTGCTGCATCGGTGAGGCCCTCGTTTGGCCACACGTACCGCAGCTGCCAATTGGAAGCCGCGTACTTGCTTGAGAATCGCTGCTTTGGGCCGCGCTTTGCGTCCATCATCTTTCCGTAGCTGGTGAGCTTTTGGTTAGCCCGGTCCAGCGCCTCATCGCTCAACTCGGCCCACGTTGGCGGCGGCGGCGGCGTGGCGGGCACCTCTGACGCGCGCGAGTGCGGGTACCCTCCCAGGATCTGCTTGCCGTTGACCCTGCGACTGCGCGCTGCGCGCTTTTGCTGCTCACTGGCCGCGGCCTTGCGCCACTCGTCCTTTTGGGTTTGCCGGGCAATCTTCGCGTTCTTGGCGGCGGTCTTATTCTCCGCTTCCCACGCTGCGTAGGCTTCCTGTCTCTTAGCAAGCCATGCGCCCTCCTCCTTAATCACCTTTAAGCGCTCCAACGCCGACTCAGCGAGTGCCTGCATAGATTCGGACGGGTTGGAAAGTGCGAAGCGTTTGATCCCCTCTTCGCGATTCGTTTGATTCGTGGCGCCTTGCACCGGCTGAAGTGGACGCAAAAAGGTGGCGCCGCGCGTGATTAGGTTGACAACTTCCTGCTCGCCGGACTCCGTCTCGTCGCTGTTTGCGCGGGTCGCCTCCAGATAAGGCGTGCTCCCGCCAACGATGCGCACCCGTTTTTCAAAGGCCTCCCTTGCGCCGCGAGGCTCAGCGCCTTCGTGCTGCGGCAGCACCGCGTGGGTGCCGCGCTCGTGTATCCACGCGTCGTCGACGCCGTACCCAAACCGGTGCGTGCCGTCGCGCTGGTCGACAAAGATTGCAATGCGCGCCAGGTTGTTGGCACTGCTAAATGTGGCCACGTCCGGCCCGTAGATCCTCGCGGGCGCACCGGCCGGAGACTCCTCGCCCTCGTACAGGTAGATAAACGCGCTGAAAATGTGCGCTGAGATGTTTGCTTCTAGATAGCTTACCCCTTTGCGCGCCTGCGTCCGTCGCTGGATGTACATTTGCGCCGCCTCGAGGAGACTGCGCACGCCTTCCCTGTAAGCGCCGTCGGTAGGCTCGGGCGCGTCCCGTCCTTGAGTGTAGCGACGCGAGTGCCTCCAGCGGGGGTGAAGCGCGTCGTACATGTGAAAGAGGGAATCGCAGTTGTCCTTAGTGGCGCGGGAGTGGTGCACCAGCGCGTCAATGTGCTTGTCCAAGTACGCCATCACGCACTTGCGCAGCGCTTGCGCGGTGGCGTTTATCTTGTGCTCCGCAAGCTCCTTGCTGCGCGCGTGGTTGGGCAGACCGTATTCTACAAAGGCATTCTCGACGCTCTGCACAAGCCGACGCACCCCTTCGCTGACTTCCTCTTGGCTAGTGTCCACAAACGAGAATAGGTCTACGAACACGGCCGCGAGGGCTTCGTAAAAGCCGTTCTCGTGCTTGCTGTTGGCCTCTTGCTCCAAGCTGGGCGGCGTTTGCAACGAGTTGGGGCCCAGCCGATACGGAATGCTTATGGGAACCGCCGCGTGTGGCAACAACTGCATTTTACACAAGACGATCCCTTCACGACCCCCCGCCGCACACTCTTACGTGCACGACTTGCAGCTTATCCATTGCCAGCGGAAAATCCCCAATGCGCGCACTCGCGAAATTCGTGCTGATTCCAGTAAGCGCACGTCCAAAGCGCGCGTAGCACATGCGCATCGCATCGGTCCCGCGAGACGCTTGCCAGCGCGCGCTTCATGCGCGGTGCGTTCTCGAGCGAATCCTTGTACCTGTCGATGAGCAGGTCAACCGTGCTGGCCGCGTCGAGCATCTCGTCGCTGCTCACTTCAAGGGCGCCGACGCTTGCAAGCGGTTGCAAGCGGTGCGGTTGATCGCGCACGATTCCGCGCACGACGGGCAGCGCCTTGTCAAAACGCATGCCCTTGAGCTCCACAAAGTCACACCCACACAGCGCGAGCGCCACGGCCAGCAGCGCGAGTGCTGCGGGCTGTTGCGCGACCACCTTCGCACCCAGACTTTTTGTGCCGTAAAAGTATCCGAGCACCGCCTCGCGGAAGAGTGCCATGTCGCAGCACGTGTAGTGCGCGTTGGTCACAAAGTCGTCGCCGGCGCGTTTGCGCGAGCGCTCCTTGAGGCACAGCACTGTAAGCTCGTCGCGGTCTTCCGCGTCGGGGCGACGCGCGCGGCGGTCCTGCTGCAGCAGCTCAATGACAAACGAATCGGTGTCTATGGTCACCACGAGGTTGAGCAGCACGCCGTGCACGGGCGTGTTCTCGACGCGCGCCGCGTCGTGCACGCGCTGGGTCACGTCGGTGAGCTTGATGTCACCCTCGCCGATGCGCACCTCGCGCGCGAGCAGCGGCCCCCAGAAGGCCTGGTCGTTTGAGAGCGCGCCCACCTCGCGCGGCGCGCCAAAGGGGCGGTCGGCGCCGCGCGCGTCAACGCCGTCAAACGTAAGCGACCACTCGCCGCCCGTCATGCTTGCGCGGAAGTGCTGCATCAGCGCGACGCACACGGCGTCGTAGAGGCGCGGCCGCGCCTTGCGGAACTCCATGAGCAGCTTGACGTTGCACCCGCTTGACTGGAGGTCGGCCAGCGTGTAGTTGTCGTTGGTGATGGTGGCCATCAGATCCTCGGAGCACAGGGGCACGCGCGCCTGGCGCTGCGCATCGCGCCGGCGCTGCTCGTCGCGCTTGGCCGTGGTCATTGCGGCGGGCTCGTCGAAGACCACCACGACGTGCGCGGCCGCCTGCACCGCCTCCTCGAGCTGGTGGCTCAGGAGAGACACATAGCCGCTGAAGGTGTCAACGGACGAGGGCATTGCGTTCATCATCACGTTGCCATCGAGCACCGCCAGCGTCTGCGAGCGCCGCGCGCCCAGGATCTCGCGCACGTCCTTGAGACGCTTCACGTCCCGAAAAGCGCCGGAAAACTTTTCGAGAAAGTGTGCCTTTGCGCCCGTTTTGCCGCCGTGCAATCCCATTGCTTCAGAGCAACAAGCGCCATTTGTCAAAAGTGGCAAGCAACTGTTAGCGTTACATTGGGCGCAATTCTTCGCTATCGAGCACTTGACACGCCTCGTACTTTTTTGACACCTCGGCAGCGCAACAATCAGCAAGCCGAGACCTCCACCAAGACGAGCAACTGTCAACCTCGTTACTTGCGCCGGCTCGTTGTTGAGGTCGTGCGCGAGGTGCGCGTCTTTCTCGTCAACCTCGTGGCCGCGCCCGCGGCCATGGCCAGCGCCTATGCTGACGCCAACGCCGACGCTGGCGTGATCGGCGAGGGCGAGGGCAGGCAACTCAAGGCGCTGCGCGCGGAACGCTCCTCACCCGTGTCAATCGACCACGCCTTTCGCGATGCCCTTGACTACCAGAGGCTGACCGTATTGCCTATGTGCACGGCCAGCCTCGTGTTCGTGTACAGCGAGCTGATTTGCCGCAACCTGTGGAACGCGCGCTTTTACAGCGGCGGTGCGGTCGTTGAAAAAGGCCAACCGCCACCCGTGCGAGCGCTGGCCACGCGCCACCTGCGCCACGCGTCCACCGACGGATGGAACGTTGTGGCCGGAGCCGAGGCGCTGGCGCAAGAGTGGGCCCTCCGCAACGTCTGCGACGGCAAGAACTTCAGCAAGGCGACCCGCCTGCGCCTCGCCGTGTGCCTGAGCGTTGCGTGGAAATTTGAGCGGTGCATGTACACGCACTTTCCGCGCCTTTTTTACAGCGTGCAGCCCAACCTCTACTCGCCGCACACGCACGAGCTGGCGTACATTGGTTACTCTTTTTTTACCCTCGAGGAGCAGACTGAGTTTGGACCATGGGCCGCCTCGAACACGGCGAGGATCAGCGCGCTCTACGACAGGATGGTCGAAATGGAGGCGGACCTGCTCAGTAGCGTCAGCGTAATGATGCTGCTAACGCGCAACGCGCAGGTGATGGCGGAGGAGCGACTGGCAGCGCTGCTTTCAGCCCGCATCGTCGACGCCGATGCAGCAATGGCCGTGCGCTCGGTCGTGCCGTTTTTTCGCATTGCGTCGCGGGACGGCAAAAGCGAGCCACCAAGCGCTGGCGCTCTCGTGTGCGCCGCGATGCTGTGCATGAGCGTGCCCACAACGGCTCGTGCTCCCATTCTGCATTGTGACGCCACAGTGCGCGCCCAGTTTACCGAGGACGAGCGGCGCGGCGCGTACGACCTACTCGAGCGCGCCGCGCGTCTCAAAGGCCTTGCCGTTGCAACGATGGAGGCGACCTGCTACCGCGACGCAACGTGGGTGCACTACCCCTTTGTGTGCGCGGATGCCTTAAGAATTGCACTGGTTATGGCCCGCGATGTGTGTGTTCCAGTCGGGCAGTAATGTACGTCTTATTTGCTTCGCTAGTGCGCCAGCCTAGTGGTTGGTGCTGCGCAATTGCGCAACGGGTTGCGCGTCCATGACGACAGACACCAAGGAGGTTGTGCATAACGCAAGTCTTTTGCTGCAGCTGAGCGCGGCGCCGCAGCTTCTCAAGCAACGCACCAAATCAGAAAAGCATGCGCGCCTCTTACGGTGCGGAAAGTGCTACTGGTGCATGCGGAGAGACTGTGGGAAGTGTCCTACGTGCAAAGACAAGCGAAAGTTTGGTGGCGAGGGTAAAAAAAAGAAGGCGTGCTTGTTTCGGCAGTGCCTGAGCCCCGTGTCGGCTAAGTGACACGAGTGTGCAAAAAAGCCAGTGTATCATTTTTTTACCCTTGCAACTGGTGCCACACGGTTCTTCTCGCGCTATGTGTCACATGTGTCGCGTGGTCAACGACTCTACAAAGACAAAAAAGATTGCGAGGCCTATCAGAGAGACGGTCCGCACGAGGCGGCTCTCCTGCTGAGAGCGCACCGACGCTGCGAGCAGCTGCACCGAGATCGCAACCAGTATCCGTTGCAGGATGTTGACCACAAGCGCCAAAAAGTCTATTCCGGAGCGCTTGGTCGCCAGCTCATTCACGGCGGCGTGCTCGGCGGAGTGCACAAACCCCTCGCTGAAGAGCCCACCAAGTGCTTCGCCGTGCAATTCTTTGAGTTGTGACACGCGCGCTCGCGCCTTTGATCGCGCTTTCTCTACAACAGATTTACGCCGATCTTCCAAGGTTTTGTTGAGGCGCGCTTGCACTGCGGAGAAGATGATGGCAAATCCCAGGACGAGAGATATCAATTCGTCGGCTGCAATTTGCTCGTCTTTGGCCGCGTCGAGCAGCTCGCTTGCAATGTTAAACGAGACGCTCACGCTGAGGTCGGACCCGATGGAGCTGAGCATACCAAAGGTCGTGCCTCCGACGCCGCCCGTCACCTGCGTGCCGCCTGGCGTAGTCTGCGCGCCGCTCATCCCCAATCTTGCAAAGATCGGAGAGTTAACTCGGGCCGAGGTGCGCGCGGCCGGGTGCGAGCGCTGCCTCGCCCTTGGACCCTTTTTTGAATACCAGCAGACCGCTGCGGTCTACGTGCGCCGCCTCGTGCTCACACTGCCCACTTTAACTAGTGGCAAGCGAACTAGGGATATTGCGAAGGCGAGCAGCGGCGTGGCGGTGTGCGGCAGCGTCTTTGGTGCGCCGCTGGGAGCCGTGTGCGCCTACCTGGAGGGGCGCGGCGTGCCGGGAGAGAAAGCGTACGTGCTTCGGTCAATCCGCACGCAGCTGCTGCCTCTGGCAAAAGCGCTCAAGACCATCGACGGCGCGGACGCGGTCTTTCTTTCGCGCGGTCTCGCGTCGTGCCGCGTTGCAAACGCGCAGCGCGACTGCATCACCGAGCCGCTCTCCAAGATTGACAGCAAGTACGGAAACGTCTACACTTGCATCGGCACTACCGCCACCATTCTGGCGTGCTTTGGCGTCATGTCGGTCGTGCCGGCTCACGCGCAGCACCTCGTCCGCGACGAGAGCCTGGTCAAGACGCTGCGGTGTGCCATGGAGCAGCTTGATCATTGGCGCTGCAATTCCGCGTTCATGCCACAGGAGGCCTGGGGGGCGCTGGCGGCCGAGCGGCGCGCGCTGCGGCGCGCCACCGATGCCGCGCGCATGGCTTCGTACGTGTACCAGGACGAGGCGCCGAGCGCGCTGATCATGCGACAGCTTGCGTGGGCAAAGCACGCCGCCTATCCGCCCCACCGGCGGGTGGACGAGGCGTGTCAGCGCGCCCTACTGCGCGCGATTGAAACGCAGACGCTTTTTCAAAGCGTTGCTAGCACAGATCCCAGCGGCGCCATTTCTGAGCGCGTGATCGAGACGGTGCCGCTCTCGCAGATTGCAGAAGACCGGTTACTCTCCAAGCGGCTACGCGTCAAGGGCGACGCGACATCAGACGCGAGCGAGTCTTGGGCGACGCTGTCGTCAAATGCATCTTCCAACTTTACCAGCGTTTCGGGTGTAAGTTTAGACGGCGAATTAGTCGGACGGTTTCATAATTTGTAGCTTGCTGACACAAAAAAGCTTAAGCTACACGCAATAACAATAGAAACGGGAGCGCGGGTTAGGGCCAGAGCCGGGCGGGCACTCACCAACCAATGTCGGCGTCTGCGCTCCCCTGTCTGCGGCACCTCTCCGAGCTTACGCTGCTGGGCGTCAATACCAAGATGAATGCAGCGTCGGCCGGTGCTGCCGCCGATTATCCCAAGTACACATGGGGGGTGGTGCTTCCGGGGTTCGACAAGGCGTACCAATCGGATGGCATCGGACAGGAGCCGTCGCGCACGGAGCTGCTTGCGTCCTTCCATGAAAATATGAGCCAGGATTGCACCGAAGGATTTGCAAAACCCGCAATCGAGTCGGCACTCTCGCACGTCGATGACGAGGGCTTGTTTTACGTGCTCAACGCCAATGGGAAGTTTGTGGGCGGCGCGACGGTCGTTGGTGGCGCATTTCCGTGGGACCCCATCACGTGGGTGAGGGAGCTGCACAAGTTGGTAACGACGGACCCACTCAGTGGCAATGCCGCCGGCTCGCCAGTGGAGCGCTACCGCAAGGCCAAGGCCCACGGGCTCACCTTTCCCCTAAACGAGGTCTGCACGTCGGGTACCGATCCTGGATGGTATATGGAGATTTATGGCAAGGACGCGCGCGATCGGAATCGGCCACGCGGTGCCGGCAAGGCGCTCGTGCGTGGCATCCGCGAGTTTGTCGAACATTCGTACGTGCAGCCAATGGCGCAGCACTTTCAGTGGGCGCCGTTCGTTATTCGAGCTTGGTGCTTTTTTGAGGCGGACGTGGTGGACACGGCGCTTTGGTTTTGGAAAGACAAACTGAGGTTTGTGGCCGACCCAGAGGTCGTGCCCAGGGACGAGGACGTGTTTCCCATGTACCGCCCGCTGTTCTCAGACAAGGGCGCGGACCACGTCCAGTCGTTGGAGTCGCCCTGAAAGGGCCTTTGTTTAAGAAAAACACTGAGTACTACGCGACTCGTTACAGTGTCCGGTTCCCAACCTGCGCGCGTGCCTCACGCTCAGAAGCGAGCATAAGTCTGCAGGTGCCACGAGATTGGGCGACGCTTGCGCTCTTTGCCGAATTCGTACATGCGCTCTTCGGCTAGCTTGTCAAGAGGCCTGGCGAGCGCGGCAAGGAAGTTGAAGAAATACTCGCGCATCACCGCGTTTTCGCCGCAGGAACCCTTGCCTTTGTGGTCGCCGAGAAACCGGATGGCATACGCCTTGAGAAGGTGGTAGAGCTTGGACGCCAGTTGGTCGTCTGTGTTCTTAACCACCCAATCGACGCGCTTGGTCCACGTGTCGATCATGTACATCTTGAACGACGTGCACATAGCCACCGACAAACCGTGGCTCCTCAGGTCCGTGAGCACGACCAAAATGAGCTTGAAGAAATGATCGACAAAATTGTGCTCCGACTGCCACTTCTTGCCCTTGTAGCGCAGCACGCGCGTGGTGTACGGCACGCAGCACATGGCCACGTGGCACTTGAAGAGGCTGCTAAAGCGCTTGCACACGAGGCGCAACGTGAATATGGGGTGCGTGTCGTACGGGTGGTTCTCCGTCGGCTCCCAGGCAACCAACGACCAGTTGTTGGGACGCTTGCAGCGCTCAATTATGCGCACCAGTGTCCACTTGGCCAACAAGCACGTGAAGATGCGCGGCAGGACGTCTTGGATCTCGGAAGCCTGTAAGTCTATGCGCGCCATCCTGCGAGCAACGCGCTTCTCGTGAGCAACGTGCTAAGAAACCGATTGCTACTACTAGAACGGATTGCAAAGGGGACAGGCAAGAAGGAGGGCAAACTTGTGCGCGCGTGCTAAGATACCGATTGCTACCACAGGAAGAGTGCGTGTAAAGGGAGCAACCCGGTGCGCACGCGCCTAGCAACTGCTGGTTGCTGATGGCGCTTCTGGTAGGGTGGCACCAATTGCAAGGGCCGCTAAGTGGTGGGGGCTTCGCGCGCGGAGCTCGCTGTCAGGCACCGTCTCGCGAGCATGTCGGAGACGGTGACGGACTGGTGCGAGCTGCAGTCGGTGGTTGAGGCGCCTAAGAAGGGGCCCATTGTCGTGCAGTTTGGGACGCAAGCCTGCGCGCTGTGCCCGGAGGCGTCGCGGCGCCTGCACAAACTCCTGGAAACGCACCAGTTTGAGTGGCACTACATGGACGCAAGCACCAGCCAGCTTGCCGAGGAGCTCGCGGTGACCAAGCTGCCGGCCATCGCGGTTGTTCACGCGGCCGACCGGTACACGGTGTACCAGCAGCTGCGCGACGACGATGTGAACCGAATCATAAACCAGGAGTGTGTACAGCGGCTAGTGTTGGATGCCGACTTTTAAACCGCTGTAAAAATATACCGGTTTGCGAAATCAACAAGGAGGCGCAGGTGTGCGCGGTCAGCCTCCCATGTCCGCGCGGCGCGTGAGCAAGACGTGCGCGTCCCAGGCTGCGGCGGGGACGCTCCACGGTCCTGCGATTGACCTGAAGCCGCAATTCCAAGCGCCCACCGGCACCTTTGTCGGGCAGATGGCCGGGCTGACCGTCAGGGAGGACGGCCCAGCCATGACCGAGCTGCTTATGAAGAATCATCTTCTCCTTGCGCCCTTCAATCAGGCGTTCGGCCCGCCCGTAAAGGAAATGGATGGAACCGCGGAGAAGACGCGCTACCACATCAAGAGCCAGATGACCCACGAGGCCGCGCTGCAGATTATTCCCAAAGTGCGCAAGTGGATCAAGGTTGGCGGTAAGAATGGCATGGCGCCAGTGGACGTGATGGAGCTCCTGCATCGCCCGCGGCCGTTTGAGCGGGCCTACAACGCGGTCGCCTTCACCACTTTCCCGGGCGAAACGAGATTTGGCATCGTCTTTGACGGTGACAACTACGAGCCGCATTCAGCGCCGTTCTCGGAGCTTCTGGCCGTTCTGATCCGTGATGGGTACCTGGTGGTGGCCATTAAGGACACGCCCAAGGTTTCCGAGAACTTTTACAAGGGCTGGATCGAGATGGCCGAGAAGAACAACAACTTCTTCATGGCCGTCCTGACGCCCGGCACGTCGAAGGAGAGTGTCACAGAGAGCGCCGACGCCCTGATCTACTTTGGCAGCACGTACGTCAGCAAGGCCACCGGTTTTGACTATCGCTACAAGGCCAATGGACAGGAGACGCAGGGCTTTTCCGAGATTCAGGCAAAGAAGAACGACCCGCAGCAGCGCTACCAGGTGGTAGAGCTCTTAGAAGGCGCGAGGGCGTGGGGCCCAGGCCTCGTACGGATCACGAGGCGCTAAAAATAACTAGGTACGGCGCGTGGAGCTAATAGTAATAACCGGGGTGTTGCGGTCGGACCCGGACTATGCACGAGGCACAATTTGGGCTGCTTGTCAGTGCGTGTATTGCTTTGTTTTTTGCGCTTATTGCCCATGCGACGGTCTGCGCGGAGCAACACAACTGCGTGGACAAGGGCACGTGCTATCGCCTGGGATCAAACTCGTTCCTCGACCCCTCGTGCTCCTTTCGAACGACGGTCACGCCTGCGGGCTTCAGACTGCTCAACACGTCAGTGCAGTACGAGACAATGCAGCTCATGAATCGCGGCGTGTGCGCCCCAGGACTGCGCCAGCAGGTGGACTCTGTGACGGGCAACATGGCTTGCGTTCGCAAACGCGTGTGGCCCAACGCGCTCGTGGAAGAAATTTGCGACCCGGACGCTGCGACCGATCACGATCGCTACTGTGGCAAGTGGATTGAGGCGGGATCGCTTGCGCGAGGCGAACAGAAGTGGGCGTGGTTTGACGCCGAGGCAACGGAGCGCGACGTCGACAATCTGGTCCGCGCCAAGGGCGCTTCGCGCATGGCGACAACTGACCTTGGCAAATTCCGCGCCAGTTGTCGCACCATGGTATCGTCCAACTCGGCCGGCGCGTCGGCCAAGCAAGCGTACGACCTGCTGATGCCGGGACTCAACGTCGAGTCGCCCGAGGCGGCGCTCGAGAGCGTAGGATTCCTTGCGTCGCATTATTGCGATGCGCCCGCGCTCGTCGGCTTAAGCATGGTTGGAGGCAGATTTACGGCCGACGTGTTGCCTGGCACGGTGCTCTCCGAGCGGGATTTGCGCAACGCGCTGTACGTGGTGGGAGAAAGTCGCGCGGTGCGGAACGAGGCAATTGAGTTTGCCGCGGCGATGCGCAATCAGCTGCACACTGCAATGGTGCCGCTCACTCTGGAACAGGCGACAGCCGTGGTTCGCGGCTCGTACCGCGGTACGTGGCTCCAGGGCTACGCGGGCTCCTCATTTGTGGTCACTCACCCCGAGATAAACTACCCGCTCGAGCGCTTTGTGACAACGTTCAACTCGCACGGCGCCGACAAGGCGGCTGCGTATGCCAAGGGCGTGGCGGCCGTTTGCGCGCTCGCAGCGCAGTCGGTGGTCGTGCGCGAAACGGGGCTGCTGCTGCCCTTCTTCAGCAAGCGCGCGTCAGAGCAGCAGAGCGACGCGCGAGGCGCAGCCGCACTTGGGCGGCTCGTGGCGCCCGAAGAAGATTTCGACGCCGTCACCGAGCAGACGCTGCGCAACGCGTCGACCGTCCGCCTCTCGTCGCTTGCCGCGCTCTCATCGGCAAGTCGCGCAAGTGCGCGCGAGGTGTGCCTCGCCGCCGCAAAGCGCGTCTTTCCCGACGACTTTGATCGCATTGCTTTCAACGCGCTGGTAACGCCCGCGCTATACGACCGTCTAGAGCTGCTTTCCGACCAGGTTCGGGAGAACTCTGCTGTCGCGCTGAGCCAAGACACAATTGGTAATATCTTTGCCGACTACGCCGACAGGAGCCTGGCGGTCAACAAAATCCGCGCAACCAAGGTGCGAATTGCGGGAGCGCCGCGAGGCACGTGGGCGGGCGTCGACCGCGAGTTTCGGCGCCCCAGCCTTACATCCGACGACTCGGCGCTCGCGATTATCATTAAGCAGGCGCGCGCAATCTACCTGGACCGACTGTTGCTCGTCGCGACAGACGCGGGCATCTGTGAGCACCCCGCGCTGTTTCCGGGCACTTCTCGTAACGCGTATCTGTTGTTTACCACGGCCTCGGCGTGCTCGATGCTCCTTCCTGGACTCATTGTACCGCCCTTTGCGGACGAGCGGTACGACGACGTATCGCTCGGCACGCGACTTGGCTTTGTCATTGCGCACGAGTTCATGCACGTGACGGCCTACCAAAATCAGTGGAATCAAATCTACAGGCAGGCGCTGCTGAACAGTTACCCGGACTCGACGCACGTCGAGGCCATTGCCGACGTGGGCGCGGCGGCAGCCGCAATGCGACTGCCGGGCGTGACAAACGAAACAATGTGCGCGTCGGTTTCGCAGCTCTTCTGCGGACGCATCGGCTGGATGCCCTCGTGGAACGACGCGCCGCCGTGGCACCCACCCACAAACCTGCGCGGCGACAACGTTTGCGCGTTTCTCAGAACAGAGTTTACACGCTAGTCCTTTATAGAGCGTGGCGCCTTGCAAGCAATTAAAAAAATTAAACGCAGAATGTCTGCGGCCCGAGAGCACGCGTCGCGCCGTGCCAACGCGGCCGCGGCCGCGGCTGCGGCCGATATGGTCCCAATCAACTCGCGGCGCTCTCAAAAGCGTCCTCTTGCGCACGCAAGCGCCACGCCAGCGGGGCGCCCGGCAGCTTTCGCGTTGCCCTCCGCGGTCGCAGGTGGCGCGCACGTCGAAGATCCGATGCCCGACGTTTTGAACGGGTTGGGCACGGCAACGGAGATTGCCAAAGTCGGCACTAAAACAAGCCAAGTGCCCAGAGTCCCGCCAGGATCTCTGCCGCGCGACGAGAACGACCAGCTGCCGCTGCTGCAGAGCCGCGCGAGCATCGATGCCGACGAAAGCTACGGCGCTCAAGAGCACGCACTTTCTTCCTACCTTAAATTGCACCCGGTGCTCAGCCTTGAGAGCACAAATTTTCAAACGCTGCAGCTCCTGGCCGATCTTGTGGAAAGCTCGTCCATCCCCACAAAGGAGCTAGAGGTCGTGCCCAAGTCCCACGACGATGGTTATCTTCGTCCGCCCAACACCTCGATAGGCGAGCGACCGTGCTGTTTCGGCGACCGGTGCATATGCGTGTGGATGGCGCGCTGGCGCTACGGCGACGACACGGATTTGGCGTTTCTTGGGACCGAGTTCTTGCTGCCTTCGCAGGCGGCCGAGTTTCGAAAGTCGGGCAAGTTGCCGCACACGCAGGGAAAGTGCCTCGTGTGCAGCCGCTACGTGCAGACTTACATTTACAAGTGCGCGCGCGCCGATCCGACGTTCAAGCCGGACGCGCGCATTCCTCTGCAGGCGTACGGCAACGCGCTCGGCTTCGAAACTGGCGAAAGCGTTCCCACACACGCAAGCGTGGCCAACGACTCTGACGGCTACCGCCAAGAAGCGTTGCTTTTTGTAGACGAGCAGTGGGCCGACACGGCAGCGGCGCGCGGCGGTATGGCGTCTCTTTTGTGGCGACCCTGCGTCAAGTTTGACACGAGTCACTACGAGTACGTCAGGGACCAAGGGGGGTTACCGCGCCTGGTTCAGCGCCACGTGGGAGCCGCGGACGAGACACCCATGTCGCATTTTTACCAGCCGGTAGCGGGCCAAGCGCGTCGCCCGCTACCGGCGAATGCACAAGCGACGCCACCTCCGACCTCTCCGAGTTGCACCTCGTCCCCCCACTCACCGACATGATGAAGTGCAGCCAAAGCGTCTTTGAGCCGCGCACAGTGCCCATGTGCTCCAACTTTGAGGACGCCGGCGTTGCGGGCGCAATGTGTCGGTTGCAAGCGCGCCTCCACCAACTGGTCGACGCGCTTGTGTTGCCCGCGTGGCTGTGGTCACTTGACTTTGGACACGCCGTGTCGGCGTGCGCAACGCAGCGCGACTTACCGGCACTTTTTCAAGCAATTGCCTCGACGACGCGCGCGCTGGGCGGCGCGGCCGACGACTCGCTTGCAAGCGCCACGACAATCGTGCAGACAACCGCAATCGCACGACTACGCTTTGGGGCAATGCTGGAAGCGCTCGCCGCAAGCGCAGCAAGTGCATATGTCTCTCCAAAGGATTCGCCAGGGGGTGTCCGCGATTGCGCGGCGCTCGCAGCGCTTTACTACGACTCCTACTGCACCGCCGCGTGGACGTCGGCCCATGCCGAATTTCTTGCGACAATCGACGACCTGCTGGCCGGCCGTGCAGCCACGGATGCGCTGGTGCGCGACTTGATGGTGCCACCGCCAGACCTGTACACCGTCACCAACCTGAGCTATCTGACGCACCTCGGTCCATTGAGCGATCGCGTGGCCTCTCCGCGCTGTTGCTCAAAGGCCTCGCAGTCGCTACTGGCCATTTTGGCGCGCGTGACCAACGCGGGCTCGCGCGGGTGGGAGACGACGCTGCTTTCGGCTGCCAAGGATTCGGAGGGCGCCGTGCGCGTCTGCACGCAGTGCGTTGCAGTGGCTCTTACGGGCATGCACCCAGCAATTCACCCCGCCGCTCGCCAGTCGTGGCGCAAGCGCTTTGTCTTGCTGCGCGCTTTGCGCATGCAGACCAACCACGACTTTAAGGAGCTTGCGCGCAAGACGCCCAACGCCGTTAAAGAGGCGGTGCGCCTTCACCTCGCCGCCGTGTACGCGCTCGATGGCGCAACGCTCGACGCAATGCGGCATACGCGCCAACCTACGGGGCAGCTCGGCCTTCCGCCGCTCGCGCTTCCGCACTCGTCGCTGGTTGCGGCAATGCATCGCATGGCCGACGCGGGCGCGTTTATGCTCGAGACGCGCGAGTCGGCGACCGTCGCAATACAGAAGCATCTGCTGAGCGAACCACGCTCGCGCAAAAAAAGCAGGTCGCTCGCGGCCCCGCGCCCTTCCAAGCACGAGGCGGAGCCGCTGAGCTACTGCGCGTCGTGGCTTGGAGGCCGCTCGGGCCCGCTGAGCGCGACGACGCGCTCGGTGGTCCAGGTGGTCGGTGGGTTGCTCTCGGCCGCGTACCGCTCCATCTACATCCCGTGGTGGTTGCACGGTAACCACCACGGCTATCGCGCGTCGCGTCTCGACTCGGCGCAGTTTGCGGCGCTGCACAACCGCTCGGCTGCACACCGCATGTGCACGCTGATGTCGGACGAGGACTTTTGGCTGGCGGAGCGCGCGGCAGTCGACGCCGCCGACGCCTCGCTGCTCACCGTGAGTGGGGCGTGCGCGCTCTTGAAAATCCGACCGTCCGCTCACGAATTGCCAGGCGTGCCGTGCGCGGCATCGAGTCGCGCGGTGCAGGAAGCGGAGGCGGACGTGATGAACCTGTGCGCGCGCGACGCGGCGCTGCTCATTGCGTTTGCGCGCATCGCAAGCCTGCGCGCCTCCATGCTCTCGTACGACCTTGGCGAGGGCACGCGCAGTCGACAGGCGCGCGCGCTCTGCCAAAGGCTGATGCTTCCGCTTGCTCCTGGTGAGGACGCCTGCGAGGCGGCGCGCGCGCGACTGCCGGAGCACGCCACGGTGCTCTATTTCTGCTCCGAGTGCCGGCGCATTGTCAACGCGGTGCAGGACAACACCGGGAAAGAGCAGCCCTTTAACGAGCTGGGTCTCTCGGCAAGCATGCTTGCAATCGACAACGACGAGTGCTGCAAGGCGCACATGCGCTGCGCCAAGCGCTCGTCGGCGGCGCTGCGCACGGCAGTCGCGCTCGAAGCGGCGGCCGAAACGCTCGAGCTTGAGCAGCTTGATCCCGTTGCCAAGCCGCTGCTCCCCTCCGATCTGCGCCCGGCCACAATTGTTGCCACAATGTGCAATCCTTGCAAAAAGCGCGGCGGCGACGGCGCCGTTGCCGCTGCCACTGCTACCGTTGCTGCCGCCGCAGACCCCAGCTTGCACGAAGAGGCCGCACTGCGCGACTCTTCCTCCGAGGTGGCCAAGTTTCGGCGCGACCTGAAGTCGTGCTTCGAGCAGGGACAAGAAGCCACGAGCTGCGGCGACGTGCCGCTCGTGCGCGTGCCCATCCTGGGCCGCGTTATCCGCGTGTGTGGCAGCTGGTACTCGCTGTGCAGCATGTGCGGCACGCTTGCGCGCGTGACTCCCGCATCACGATTTGGGGGCGACATTTGCTGTCTACGCTGCGACTTTGCGATGCTTGCCGGCAAGGAAGCGTGGGAAGAAATGCGCAACGCGTTGCCCAAGCCACCCGCGCCGTCCTGTCGCTTCTGTGGCAAAGTTGAGCCCGAGAACGGTGCGGGAATGAAGTGGAAGTGCGTGCCGTCTCCGGCCGACACCGGCGGGCGAAACGCAAGCGTTCCGCCACCGCTGCGCGTGTGCTGGTGCGCACCGTTGCTTTTTCCTTTTGGCCTCTACGCTGCAGGCGCGCGCGTACCTGGCGCGCACACACTCCCCTTTCCTCCACCTCTCCAGGTACTGCCCGACGCACTACCGGTCGTGGCTTGTGGCCGCGCACAAGTGCATGGACACGCGCAGCATCTTCTCGCACTTGATCGCGCGCGCGCGGCCCATTTTTGGCGCGGACGCCGACGCCCAAAGCGGAAGCAAGCAAACCTCCCACGGCAAAGCGGACGCGCCGCATCCCAAGCAACCGAGCGCGGCCACAAAGCGGAAGACAGCGCTCACGCGCGTCATCTCCAAAAACAACCGCAAGCGGCGGCTCAACGGAGGGGCCGCGTAAGGGCCGCTCACTAGCCATAAGTGCGGCGAGGCGGCGGGAGAAGTGTGCGCGAGTGTTGTGATTGTGGTTGTGCCGTTGTGCGTTGCGCTATGCTCCCCGACGTTTCAAAGCTCAGACTAAACGCGCACGAAGAGGATGCCACGGGAGAGTGGTACCCACTTTCGGCCTCCGAGGCCAGGAAGCTCCGCACCGACCCCGTGACGCACGAGAGGCTCGAGCCCAACCGCCGCTTCCCACACAAGCGCGCTACCTATCGGCTCTTCTGGGACCAGGACGAGGTCAGGCGCAACCCGCCCGGCCACCGCGACCACATGCGGTACACGGTGTACAACGCGGAATCGCTGTGGGAATGGCTCAAGGACCACCCCAAAGACCCGTTTAACGCGTTCACGGTGAGCTACAAAGACTGGGTGGAGCTGTACAAAAGCTATGGCAAGGGCGGCCCGTTACCGCAATTTGTGACAACTCTCGTGACCAACGCGTGGCCCGACTTTGGGCGCGGCAGCTACTACGTGCAGCGGCAGCACGGGGTGTCGGAGGTCACTGGCGAGCCGTGGTCGGCACCTCACTGGGAGGCGTTCGATGCCAAAGGCGCGCTCAAGTTTATACGCATCGCTGGGAGCCATGGTCCGACGCACGGCTTTTGGTTTGAAGGGCCCCGGGGCAGTGAGCACATCGTCAGGATCCTGTTGACCACCATCAGCTTCCAACTGACCGGCGAGAAGGGCGAGGAGGTGATCACTTTTGCGGAAGACTTCCTGGCGGGCACGCGCACGCGCTTTCTGCCAAAGAGGGAGGTCAGCCGCGCGCTACCGAATCAGACGAAGCGCTTCGCCTACCCCGACCTCAAGGACTGGGACATCGCAAAGAGGTGCGGGCGCAAAACGCTCGTCGAGCAGGGCGAGATCGGGTGGCTCTTTTCGGGAGCGCAGCCCACGCGCTTCTGGCACTACGAGGGCGCCAAGGACGTGGAGCGCCTGACCAAGGTGGTCTCCCTGACGGCGCCCGGTGGCGAGATCAGCTCGACGGTGCGCTACAAGGGACAGAAGGGTAGGGAGCACGTCGTCGATGTACACATGCCCCGCGACAACGCCACGCGCTTCTTGCGCGGCGAAAAACACCAGGAGTACCTCTGGAAGATCGAGTATCCCGGCAAGATCATCTACTTTGAAGGCGGGAGGGGCGAGGAGGCCATTCGAAAGCTCGTGTTCACCGGCAACCGGAAAGGAACAGTGAAATACTACGGAGGAACAAAGGGCAACGAGGTGCTGGTGGCGGAAGAGGTTAACGGGAAGCGCGTTCCTGTGACCTCTGTAACCGAATAGCCATCGACCAACCCGTAGCGCGTTGTAAGAATGGCGTAAATTGAGTGCACGCCGGTTTCCCTTGCTTTTCTTTTTACAAAAACGCGCGCACGCAAACCACAACAATGTGACGAAGCTGTTGCCGGGCGGATGCAGGCAGAGTGGAAGTTGCGGGGCGGCGGCCGCGCGCGGGAGAGGCCAAGTAGAAGAAAAGCGCTAGTAACGATAAACGTAACTTGTGTGCGTACTGCACTGAAGCAAGGAATAAAAACGACCGTGCCACCATGGACACGCGGCTCCGTCAGGTTCTGGCCGCAGGCGCGGCGGTCGTCCCCACGGGCGCGCCGAAGCGAGCGGCCGACGAGATGTCGCCGTCGTCCAGCCGCGCGCTCGACGACCCGGACGACCCGCTGTTCCTGCTGATGCAGATGATCGAGATCCCCAAGGAGCTCGCAAAGATCAAGGAGCCGAGCAACCCGAACGCAACCTACGAGGCGGAGCAAGCGCACATCCGGTGGCTGGCGGAGAACGAGCCCATGTCGTTTATCCCTAACCACATGCGCGTGGAGCCGGCTTCGTACACGGCGATGATGGAGTACGAGGCGAAAATGGTCCCGATTCGGGAGCGGCGGGCGCGCCTCAACGCGATGCTGGACGAGGCCCACACCAAGATGCGCAACGCGAT
This sequence comes from Opitutia bacterium, assembly GCA_002722545.1. Classification (GTDB taxonomy): domain Bacteria; phylum Verrucomicrobiota; class Verrucomicrobiia; order Opitutales; family Seribacteraceae; genus Seribacter. The sequence continues at coordinate 28,260 of PBMI01000043.1, forward strand.
GTCGCCTGCGGTCCAGCAGCAGTACAATGCGATTTTTTCTCCGTAGTGAATTAAAGAGTCGTAAATTAAACACGCACCCGTTTCCCCTGCCTCTTCCCGAATACACGCGCATGCAGATCACAACAATGTGCACAGTGTCACTTCTCGCGTGCGCTTCGCCCTAGCACGCTTCGCTCAATGCGGCTCAGAGCGCGTTTTTCGCCCGCGCAATGGGGAGATCGAGATGCTTAATCCACCACCAGATCATCTGCAGGTACTTGTTGGTCTTGCCCTTGAGCGCCTCGACCTTGTTGAGCTCGTACGAACGCTCCTCCAGTTTCGTGAACAGCCACTGCTCTGCGGTTTTTCCAAAGACGTCCGGGTAAAGCAGGTGAGCGAGGTAGTGGCGCTTGCCCTGCAGACCCTTGGGGTCGGTGTCGTCGTTCTGCCAGTTGGCCCAGTACGTGAGGAAGCCCTGGAAGTCCTTCTTCTCGAAGTAGTCCGTGCCGGGCGTCGGCAGCGCAAACATGTCGAGCGCCGCCTGCACCTTGAAGGGGCCACCGCTGACCTTCTGGTTCCTCCCCTCGAAGATCTTGCGCGCCCACGAGACCATGCTCTCCTGGTCCGTCCACTTCTTCGTTGCAAAGTACGGCACCTCCGAAAACTTGATCACGGGATACGACATCTCCTGCTCTGGGAAGGCGCTAGGGCGCGAATACTTGAGCTTGTCCGACGTTGTCAGCTTGCCCCCTTTGCGTTTCTCTGGGCGGTCGGCGACGGAGCGGCGCTTGTGCACACCCAAACGCGCGCGCTCCTTGTTAAACTTGGTAAAGATGCGCGCGGTCTTCTCCCGTACCGTGGGCGCACGCTGCCGCTTCTGCTCGCTGTCGCTGTCGAGATCGGAGTCGTCGCCGCTGCCGGCACCCGAAGCCTCGGAGTCGTCGAGATCGGAGTCGTCGCCCTGCTCGGCCGAATAGTCCGACGCGTTGTCAGCGGCACGATTGGCAAGCTTCGCGGGGTGGTCCTCCTCGCCGCCCTCGTCGTCGGAGTCCGAGTCCGAGCCCGTGGGGCGCTTGCGCTTGGCCTTGCTGGACTCGCCCCACTCGTGCGCTTTCTGCTTCGACCAGCGGCCCGAGGCGTTGTCGCGCGCCGGCACGCGGCCCAGCTTCGCTCGCAGCAGGCGCACCTCCTCCTCGCTCTCGGCCAGCAGGTCGTTAAGCTTTGCCTGGTCTGCCTTGGTCGCTGCAAACGCCTTAAGGTCATACTTGCAGTCCGCCAGCTCGTCGGTAAGCCGCGCGTTCTCGGCCAGCAGTCGCTGGCCTTCCCTTTTGAGCATCTTGCATTCGCCCTTAGCTTTGTCCACCTGCTCCCGCAAGGTAGCAATCGTGCGATCCTTGGCCTCGATGTCGGCAGCCAACAGATCGCGATCCTCCGCGAGCTGCTGCGTCTCGGCGCGGACAGCGGCAGCCAGCTTGTCGCTGGAGAAGGGCGCCTGCTTTGACTGCGCGAGCACCTGCTTGAGCTGCTCAAGCTCCTCGCGCGTCGAGCTCTCCTTTTCCTTCGCCGCCGCGAGCCGCAGGCGCAGGCGCGCCATCTCCTTGGACTCGGCATCGTCGGCAGCGAGCACCGCTTGCGCACGCGCTTCCTGTTGTGCGGCGCTCGGCTCGCGCGGCATCGCTGGCTTCGGCCGCTCCTGTGCCTTAGCTCCGCTCGCGGGCGCGAGCTTCTGCTCCTTTACTGGCTGCAGCGTCAGCTCCGGTTCCTCCTTGACCTTGCAGGCACGCTGCGGCGCGTCGTGATCGACCTTGAAGTGCTGGGTTTTGGTGCGGGTCCGCGTTTTGTCAGCGGCGGGCAGATCAAAGCTTCCATAGTCAGCGTGCCTCGTGAGCTGCTGCAGCAACCTGTTGTGGCTCGTCATGTGTACCTGCAACAGGGCGCGTTCGGTCAACCGTTAGAGCCAAAGCAACGTGCTAAGATACCGATTGCTCCTAGTGGAGTCTCGGGGTTGCGCGCCTGGAACGCTCTGAGGGTGCCCCGCCGTTGCCCTACCGCACTAAGGAAAGGCAAGAGTGTGCTAAGATACCGATTGCTCCTGGAGGGGCCTGATTGTTGCGCGCCTGGAACGCTCTGAGATTGCCCTGCCGTTGCCCTACCGCACTAAGGAAAGGCAAGAGTGTGCTAAGATACCGATTGCTCCTGGAAGGGCCTAATAGTTGCGCGCCTGGAACGCTCTGAGATTGCCCTGCCGTTGCACTACCGCACTAAGGGAAGGCAAAAGTGTGCTAAGATACCGATTGCTCCTGGTGGGGCCTAATAGTTGCGCGCCTGGAACGCTCTGAGGTTGCCCTGCCGTTGCCCTACCGCACTAAGGGAAGGCAAAAGTGTGCTAAGATACCGATTGCTCTTAGGGCGGGTCTATGAGTTGCGCGCCTGCACTGCTCGGGGCGTTGTATTCGTTCCAAAGCACACACACACACACACACACACACACAAGCAAACGGCCGCGTGGCTACTCGTCCATCTCGCTGCCGGCCGTAAACTGAAGCAGCGACAAATCCACGTCGCTGGCTCCGAGCTGAGTGCGTTGGCGCGCTCGCGGCGGCGTGTCGTCGTCGTCCCGGCGGACGTTGAGGAACTGCGGCGACGGCGGCTCGTTGTCCCCGCTGATCGGCAGGAACTGCGGCGACGGCGGCTCGTTGTCCCCGCTGATCGGCAGGAACTGCGGCATCTCTTCGTCCTCGATCGGCTGCGTATACTGGCGGTAGGGGGCGATAACTGCCGGCGGCGGAGTGAGGGCGGTCGGATCGAGGGTGCGCAGAACCGCTGTTGCAGCCTGCCACGGCCGGTCAGTAACAACGTCGCCGCGGCGCAGCTGCCAGTGCTCATCCTTCCAGACGAGCAGTTGGTTGACGAACATGCGCACACCGTCCTGGTCCTCAGCGACGAGCCGCTCCGGCATCTCGACGGCGTCAAATTCCAACATTTGAGCGATGCATTGGACGAGCAGGCGTTGGAACTCGCGCCAGTGCTCGCTGTTGCTCCCACTGCCAGTTAGCCCAAACGTCTGCATGGCCAGTAGTGTCAGGGCAAGGCGTTGGTTCCACCTTACCCCGATTTCGCGCTCGTTAGAGTAAAAATCCGATTGCATCACCCAGAAACGCTCGTAAAAGGCTTTGTGCACGAGAAAGTGTTCGATTGCCTGGCGCGCGCCGGCGTCCACGCCTGTCAGGGTTGCGTTAGGGTGACTGATCATGTACGCCAGGGCACGCGACAAGCGGTTCGCCAAGAGGTCGGGACTGGCTTCAATGGAGCTGCCATCGTCTTCTTTCCGCTCGAAGACCTTGCTACGGTCAATCACCCCGCTTTCGCCCACGTACGCTGGCGGAATGGTTTCATCCATGAGTGTTGTGGGCGGCTCGGGCCTGAAGTTTCGCCTACGCGGATAGTTCACAACCTCGTCGTACCACTCCTTGAGAGCGCGTTGGAACTCAACGTACACGTTTCTGGTTGCGTTGCCTCCAAAATGATCGGCAGGGTTCCGCAGATTCAGCGAGAAGTAGTCGGTGTCGTCGTCGGCGTTGACTCTCACACCGTTGTTCCAAGCAACCTTGATTGCGCCTAAGAAGTTGGTGATTACGATGCCATTATCGGGGTTTTCCCGCGTAGATTCGCGGACAAAGAACTCCATCAATGCGACGATGAGCTTAACCAAAAAGCGGGCGTATTCTGCAGGTTGATCCGACACAGGTATATCTTTCATGTATTCTGTGCCGTAGTTCATGAGAAGCGCAAGAGCGCCTTCGCCGATTTCGGTGAACCACCTCGGTGCATAAGACGGCCGCGTCGACGGATTCAGCTCCGCTTTGATGCTCATCCCGTACTCGTAAATCGTCTCGGAAATGACCCAAAACTGGTCACGGTTAAGCGGCACCGTCGGCACGGGAACCCTTGCGTTCCTGACATCCCACACGTAACTGGCGGACGCAGCATTGCGTTGCATGCCGTCCGCCGCACGGGACGCGATCCGCGCCCAGTACACTTGCAGCTCCATATTGATTTGTGGAGGCAAATGCGCCGGCGCCGCGGGCGGCGCCGGCGTCTGTGTCTCCGGCTGTACGTCTCTGCGACGCAGCTGCTGCATCACGACTACGGGGATCGGTTGGCCCGGCGCAAACCGATTGTGCAGATCCATGTAGTCCTCGTACCAGATCGGGCCGCGCGTGATCGGGTCGCGGAGGTTGCCGCGCTTCACGTGCTCCCACAGCGACTCGCCGCGGTAGTACTTGTAGTCGTACGTGCCGTCGGCGCGCGGAAACTCGCTGCGCACGCGGAACGTGTGCCAGTCTTCTTGAAAATCAGCATCTAGCTGGAACTCTTCAAGTGTGAGAGCTTCCTTATCATCCTTCATCACTTCGAGCTCATCGGCGCTGAGCGGGTAAAACTCACCCGTGGACACGGGACGACGGCGCCGCCCCGTGTCCAGTCGCAGCTTTGCAAAGCTAGGCAACATCGGCGCTTGTTTACTCTAAAGATGTGTCGCGTGTGGTTATGTCAAGATGGTCACGATGACGATCACACACACACACACACACACACACACACACACACGCGCGCGCGCGCGCGTTCCGGACACTCAGGCCTCGGCCTCGGCCTCGGCCTTGGCCTCGGCCACCTTCTCGTCTGGCCCTTCCGGCGCGCCGAGGCCGGACGCAACCTCGCGCTTGCGCTTGCGCTCGTTCTTGAGCGCGACAAAGCTCTCGCGGACCTGGTCCGAGTAGTCGAAGAAAAGCCTGAACTTGCCCAAAGCGTCCTGGCTGTGGTTCTTAAAGACGAACACCTTGTTTTTGAGGCCCTTGAAGTCGTCCACGCTGCGAAGCAGCGCTTCCGTGATCTCGTCTTCGTCGAAGACCATGCCCTTAGGGAGATCAAAGCGGAATCGGAACTTGCCCACGGTGGACGAGGGAGCGGACCGGCTCTCAGCGGCCTGCTTGAACAGCTCCTTCCGGCCGCGTTCCTTCCACATGCGATTGAGGTACGCCTCGAGCGATTTGACATCGTCGTAGTAGTTTCCAGAACTGGCGTCAAACTGGACCTGCGCGGCGACCTTGCCGACCTCCTCGAAGAGCAAAGACATCTCTATGGTACCTGGTTGAGAGCGAGGGCGGGACGGGGTCAAAAGGTGGCGTGCTAAGATACCGATTGCCACTCCCCAACCCAGCGTTGCCCTACTATGGGTGTGGCCGTGCCGCTTGGAGCAACTGTGTGCTAAGCTGTTGGTTGCCTCGCCTTTCCTCTGGGTGGACGAACGCAACAGTTGCACACCTGTCGCAAACAACATTGCCACTCGTGGCGAAGGTAGTGTGCGCGCACAGCAAAGGCAACTTGGCCAACAGTTTGCCCTGTTGCGGTGGGTGCCATCGGTATCTTGGCAAGCTTTGCTCGTGCAGAAAAATGCCTCCCCAAACTCGGCGCGCGCGCCGCATGGTTCCAATGAGGCAATGTGGATTCCCACGTTCCGCGTCAGAGAGCGGTGCCAGCGAGCAGGTGCCGTGGTCGGAGCTGCCCGAAGAGTTGTGGGCGCTGATCTTAGAGTTTGCTGCGCGTGACCGCTACCACAACATAACAATTCCTGCGCTTGCGCAGCTTACGCGCGCCAGCCGCTTGAGCAAGACTTTGCTGAAGGCGGCGCGCATGATTGAGACGCCCTACGACGCAGAGATCACGTTTTCAAGCGAAGGCCCCGCATTCGGCATGCCCATCTATTTTATTGGAGGTGTTGCCTTTGGCAAGGCGCGCTTCTGCTTTGCGCTAGTTTTCATACGCCACCCGGCCAACGGGCGCACCTTTGCCGTGAGCGTCGAGGAGCATTACGATTCACCATGCAAGGGTAGCTATTTTGGCCTGTCCGGCATCCCGGGCTACACCCAATTTGTCAAGCGGCACCACAGTCTTGCGCGACTCGCGCAGCGACTTAACGGGCACGGGTCCGAATGGTCCGCGCGTCTCAACGACGTGAGCTACATGCTTTACCGGGAGGACGAGTGGCGCTCCTGTCATGGCCGCGTGCTCCTCCACAACACCGACCCTAGCCTCACAGGACTGATGCCGCCGCGCTGCCAATGGCTGCAGACGCAATCACTTGAGATGCGCGTCAACACCAAGGGGGATCACTGCACAGACTTTATTGGGTACGCCGTCGAGGAGCGCACATTGCAAGAACACCATCCGACCGCGGTCAATCAATACGTGCAGGTTCGTGAGTTCAAGCGAAAGCACGATCTCATCCTCTTTGAGGAGGATGCGAACGGTGTTGTGAACCACAATGGCAAGGATTGCACCGCAAAGTTGATTCTTCACGACCAGTGCTGGCACGGCAAGTCTATGAATTGGTACTCCAAGTACCAAACCGACCCCCTGTTCAGGCGACCCGAGTCAACGTCACCCGGTTTCCCGCCATTCTTTGCCAGCGAAATAAGCATTGCGCTTGGGCTCTTTGCGGACCCCAGCCAGGCCGAAGGGTGTCGCTGGCTCGTCTCGCTCTTTAAACACCACGACGGCAAGTTTGAGCCGAACGACAAGCGGCGCCGGAAGCAGATTGCGGAGGTGGCGCCATACCCGCGCTGGCACCAGTTTGGGACGCCCATGTGGAAGCTGCAAATGATGGGAGAGATGGCCATGGCCGCCGACAACCACCTTTACGAGAGCGCCGCTGCCCCGCGCGCAGCGCGGGGGGCGGCGGCCAAGGCCGTGCGCGGCATGCACCGATGCAAGAGCATCGACGACCGCTATGAAAGCGCGCCGGAAGACGACGACTCCGATTACGACGCGCACGCGTCGCGGAGCGCGTCACGCTGCAACAAGCGGCCACGCTCCTCCAGTCCCACCCCAAGCGTGTCGATTGGTTTCTCCGCCGTCGACCGGTTTGCCGCGCTGGCGGGAGTTACGCACGACGCGTAGGTCCGTGCGCGCTCGCGTGAGTGAATGGGAGGAGAGGGGGGAGGCACGCAGTAAGGGCAAACATTGCGACTGGTGCAAGGGTTGCGAGCGAGGAAGAGCAAATGATACAACATTTCAAGTACAACGGTGAGCGGTTAAAACATTACGATGCGCTTTTTGAGTCCGTGCTTGCAGGCGAGCACTCCAAAGCCGTGGCGGCCAATTTGCTAGTCGACATTCGGTGGGCAGAAGTGTCGCGCGCCTTTGCCAGCTGCCTGTTGCGCCGCAGCCAGGTGGGCCCAATCCGGCCACTCGCGGCGGATTTTGGCCACCTAATCGACCGGGCCGCCGAGGTGGCCTTTGGAACACGCGCGCACGCGCGCATTCCGTCGTGGTTTTTGCAGAACAATGAGGCTTTTCTTGCCTCTACGATGCAAAAGCTTCTTACGGAATTCCTGCGGCGGCCAGCGGCGCCGCTGCAGATGCGCCGCGCCTTCACGGCGCTTTTTGAAGTGGCCGAAGCGCTGAAGTCGTACATGGGTCTGCGCGAGCTTGCGGACTCAACGGGCGCGCATGCGCTCATGTGCGCGGTTGCGCACGCGCGGTACGATTTCTTAGGCCAGTCGGTGCGCTGCTGCGCGTCACCCTGGCTCTGTCTCGCGGATATGCTTGCCGAGCGCATCTTAATCGGCGACGAGCCCGAATCAATGCCGGCTTTTGCATTTTTTGCACACTCGGAGCGATGGCAGGCATTCGCCAAAGCAACCGTTGGCTGCTTTTCCGCAGAAGGTGCCTTTGTGCGGCTGCAGCGCATGGTAGAGGCGCGCGCGCTGCCGCGGGAGCGCGAGCGCGAGCAAGGGCTGTTCTTTCTCGCCTCGGCCTTTTTGAAGGCGGACGCCGCCGCCAGCGACGGCTCTCCCGAGCGACCCAGCGTGCTGGCGAAGCCGCTTCGCTCGCCCATTCGCAAGCGGTCGGCGCCATTTGTGCGACTCATCAAGCGACTCGTCTCGAAAGCATAACCCAGAATCTGCGGGCACGAATTGCAAAAGAGACGGCAGCATGGCCGCCTTTTTAAGCGTTGTGCAAACGGCCGCTGCCATAGAGCATGCACCCGAGCCGGTCGTCAGGACCAGCGTCGGTGCCGCGCTTGGTGGGCTGTGTCTCATGTTTGGCGTGCTCTTGTTGTCGCTCTTCAACTGGGCGTCGCGTGGTGAGCAGGGAGGCAAGCCCGACGTGTTTGGAAAGCGCGTGACGGTGCGCGAGGTGGCTGAGCGGTACAAAACGGCGTGGACGCCGGGCCATTTCTGGCCGCGCGACGCGTTTACGCATACTAAGAAGCGGGACACGGGCTATCCATTTTACAAGTGGACGTGGATGTTCTTGACCGCGTGGCTCGGGTGCGCCGGTCTCTTTTTGCTACTCGCGGGGCTGGTGACCGAGATCGAAGTCTTTCGGGAGGCAAAGCAATTTCGAGCGGCCGCGTGGGTCTCCGCCGCGCTTTGCCTGTGCGCCGCGTGGCCCATCTTCTTTCGGATCGGCTCCACGGCGGAGTCTGAGGCCGAGGAGCTAGAGCAGCAAGCCAAGGAAAACATGCTTGCGGACGCCTCGCACACAGCCTTTCGCATCGGTTCTCGTTCCAAGACCAAAGAGCTCTTTCTGTGGCTGTCGTTTGGGCTACTGCTGCTGGCCTCGTCCTTTGCGGTTGCTGGCGCCGCGACGTTGCGCGCATGGACGCTGCCGGGCCCGCAGTTCGGCACGCTCCTTTGGCTTGGTCCGGGGTACGGTCTCTTTGCCGGCTGGCTCGTGTTTGCAACCGCGCTCAATTGCAGCGTGGCCATTGGCTACAACAGCTACCCGGCCGGCACGCTGCCGTGGCCCGAGACGCGCGCAGAGTACACGCACCGCGACAGCCTATGGCCTCCCTTTGTGGCCATTGTCCTGCTGGCCATTTCCGTCGGCATCCTCGACCCGGCAGTCCCGTTGCCCATGCTGATCGCCGTGCTCTTCTTCACGCCGCGACACGTGTCGCACCTCGTGGCGTGCGGGATACTGCTCTTGGGCATTGCGCTTGCAACGTACCGGGTGTGGGACGCGCGCGGGTAGGCGCAAAATGAAAGCGGTTTGTTTGGAAAAACTATTGCACAAGCGCATAATCAGCCACACGTAAGCGTGAGTTGGTGTCGCGGCGCCTCTGTCATCCATCTGACGCGCTGCGCAACCAGGTTTGTCGACAAATACGCTGTGAAGTCCCATTGATACGCCGCGTGCATGACCGTTAGGCCGACGCTCGCCGCTCGTTTACGCGTTCTGTTTGAGGGAAAATCGTTCAGCAAATCGAAGCCGTCAACGTTTGCCCACTCTCCAACGCGCGGCAGTGCGACCGCGTCGACCTGCGCGTGTGTCGCTTGCTTGAACGCAAACCCGAGCGCGTCAAGGTGCTCAAGCATATTGATGGTTGCGCACCGCTGCGACACTTCTTGCGATCGGGTCATCTCGAGTTGCAGCGCATGCACGCGCCGCCTGGCCAGCAAGTGTTGCGCCGTGTGCAGCACCTGCGGTTCGTAGCCCTCGACGTCCGCCTTTAGCAAGCAAACGTCGGAGCGCACGGCGTCGTCGAGCCGCATTGACTCCGCAACGTGCGCATACGTCAGGTCGTCTTTGTACCCCTTAATCCTGCCGGCCGAGCCCTGCATGTAGGTCATACCAAGGGACATGCGCGCGTTGTCCTTTGGCCGAGGCACGCGCAGCGTAAAGTTACCGCGCTCCGGGTAGACGACGTTCTGCGCAATCTTCACGTGGCGCGCAAAGCCCGGGTTGAGCGCCACCCCAAGTTGCAGAATTTCGAGCCACGTGGGCACGGGTTCTACCACAAACACGTCGCAGCCAAGCGCGATTGAGTACAGCGTGTACCACCCAAAGTTGCCACCAACGTCCACGACGACGCCTCGCGCGTCGCGGCAGCACGCGTGCGTTGCGCTGTGCCACGCCAATGTGAGCCCCGGTTCGATCACACCCTGGCGCGCCATGCGGAGCATGTCGTGGTCTAGTGGATTGTACGCAAACGTGAAGCGTGGCTCGGTGCTTGTTGTAAAGCTGTGCAGCGTCTGGCCCAGTGGCGACGTCCAGCGGTTGACGTTCCCGACGGGCGTTTCCTGCCGCCATCCTTCGCGCTGCAGCCACGAGGGCACGTGTGCAATGCGTTGCATGGTTCGCTGCCAAAACGAGTCGCGTGGCGCGTGCAAAAGTGGTGGGCATGTCGAGGTATTGGACTAGCGGTTGGCAAAAAGGAGAATTGTGCGCAAATACGCATTTTTGTAAGACAACCCTGCACAACCTCAAATCACCTCGTATTCCACGCCGTCTTTGCGCCGCATAACCAGTGGAGGCAACGGAGCACTCTGCTTGGCCTGCTGCTGCTGCTGCTGCTGCTTCTTGGGCGCCGCGCGAGACTTGGTCTCGACACCCCCGTCGAGGCAGATGCAGCACCAGCAGCAGATGTCTTCGCAACCCTCGCACTCCTCACACATAGTGACACGCACGCGTACACACTTCCCAGCGCAAGCGCGCCGCGTTATCAAAGCCCAAAGAGCACGATTTTTTTCCCCGCGTCAATCATGCGCTCGATCTCCTCGACCGGCGAGTGCTTGTGCTCCTCGCTGTACGCCTTATCAAGCGTTTGCCACTTGATCGTGGCTTTCGTGTACTTCTCGCCACGGCCACGGCGCTCCGCCACCTCTTCGGGTGTGAGCCAAAAGCGGCCGCCATTTTCCAGGCGCCAGTAATCCATTCCGGCATCGCGCTTGGCTTCAAAGCGCGCGAGGTTGCGCGTCTCGATGTCAGCTCGGTCCCGCGCAATCGGGCTTGCGGTTGCAGCCGCTTCCGACCACTTCAGGCACAAGCGTTGCGCATGAGCCTCGGCCTCGTCGCGCTGTGCGTCGGTGTAGCGCGCATCGTCCACCACCAGCCCATCAATGACCGTGGTGTACGTGGTCACATATGGCGGCACGTCGGGCTCCTCGCGCATGCGCTTCTTGCGCTCCGCCCGGTCGAATCCCATCACGAGAAAGCGAAACGCGTCGTTGCCCTTGATGGTGCGCGTGATGAATTCAGCGGGCCGGACCGCGATGGGTAGAGCTTTGGGCATCGTGGGGAATACGTCCTTCGCCCTATTCATGGCCAGGCGCGCTTCCATGTCCTCGTCGTACATGTACGGCGCTACGGCGTGGAATCCGTCGACGTACACGTTTGGCAGCGCGCGCATCAGGTGCCATTGCAGGAACGCAAAGGTGCTGTTGCGGCCACCGTCGTTGTCAAAAAGCAGCACGCGCGACAGGGACGGCCCGTCGCGTGGCGACTTGTACTGGCGATTCATCTTGAAAGACGCAACCACAAAGTGGCGCAGATCCGTGCCGGCCTTAAGCTGCGTAAACGCCTCGTGCTCGTCGTAGCGCACCCACTGGTGGGTTGCACCGTTCATGCTCGAGCACGCATTGTGCTTTTTGACAATATCTAAGATCCAGGCAAGCTGTTCCGCGTCGTCAAACGGAACCGCGTACGACTGGTGCCCCATGGGGAGCAAACGAAATGTGCTAAGCTACCGATTGCTCCAGGGGCAAGAACGAAAAGTGGCGCGTCAAGACGTCCACACACACGCGCGCACTAGACGCAACCTTTACTGAGCAACCCTAGTAACGCATGTTTTACACGGACCGGATTTGTGGCGTGAGATCTTCTTCTACAGCAAGGAGGCGCTGCTCGAGGCTTTGCACGCGCGCTTTTAAGGTTACAACTTCGTTTGTGAGCGCCTGCAAGGTCGTTTCGCCTTGCGCGACGGTGTGCACGCCGCACGTCTGGCAGTCGGTGGGCGCAACGGCATGCTGCGTCTTGTCCAGCAGCAGCTCTGAAGTCGCTTCACTTGCAAGCGTCATCGTGTGGGCTTCAAGTTCCAAAGCGTCGTCCGGGTCGATGCCCGTCGACTCCAAAGCCGGCTCGTTATCATGTGGAGCGAGCACCGCGGAGTGCGCAGATCGGCCGCTGCTCTTCAAGCGGATAGCAAGCAACCGTGCGGCAAAGGGGTCGAGGCGCACGGCGTTCATGCGACCGACCCATGCCCAATAGTAAACATGGCACTCTTATCTCAATACCGTGGCTTGCGTCAACTAGAACGCCACGAAGCAAACACCGCGGCTACAGAAAAAATCACAGTCACGGGGACGAGCACCCCAAGGCGCAAGCTCAGCAGCACGCTTGCCACGCGCGACGTATGATGCGCGCTTCGGGGACTGCCAATGTCGATCGCGTCACCCAGCGACGCCACGACCAGCGTGACGCACTGCAACCCGAGAAGCGCCGCAAACCAGGGATTGCGAACGTGCCACATGTGAGTAAGCGCGGTGTGCGTCCAGATGATTCCCACCGCCGCGTAGACGGCAAAGAAGAGTGTGCAGAAAACTGTCAGCAGCTCATTGTTCAAGCGAAAGCCACAGGTCCACAACCACCAGTTGCGTTTGCTGTGCGACCAAGTGTACGCGCACGCCACGGCTAAGAAGACAAAGTCGAGCGCCCACAGGATCATGCACGCGTACAGAGTAACATTGTCGGGCGTGATGCTCCCGTTGCCAGGCAAAAGGCTGTATCGAAAGATCAGCGGCCACGACTGAAAAAAACGATTGAGGATTATCAAATAGAGGCCCGTGAGCAAGCACGAGGCGCGCAAGGCTGGCGCGACAAGGCGAATCGCGTGAACGAGGCAGTTTTCGCGCGCTGCATCAAGCGGAGAGCAGCCGTTGAGAAACTGCCACGTTCGCATGGCCACAACTTCGACAAAAAACAGCCCGTGAATGTTCATGCAGTTTTTTGAAACGCTCTGGTGCGCATTGCGAGCTGCCATGCCACGACCACGTCTTAGTAGAGGTTGCTTCCGCTGGGGTTATGATTGGACCGTGCTCGCGTTGGCCACGAGCAGCGGCGGCCACGGTATGGCGTGTGCAATGGGCAGCGAGGTTGGGTACGGCGTGTAGTCTGGAGGCAACGGCGAGGGCGGCGGCGGGGGCGGTGGCGAGGTCGCAGGCGGCGGCGGCGGCGGGAGCACCGGTGGTGGCCTTAAGAGCCTTGGTGGCGGCAGCGAGGGCGGTGAAGGCGGCGGCGGCGGCGGCGGTGGCGGCGGCAGCGGCGGATCGGGCGGCCACGGCGGCATGGACGGCGGCGGCAGAGAATCGGCCGCGCTGGGCCGTGCCAGTCTTACGGCCACCCCGTCCTTGATGTTCACGTTGCTTAACAGCGCGACCGGCAACGGGTCTGGCGGCGGCGGCGGGAGCGGCGGCGAGGGTCGCCGCGGTTTGGGCAACGCCGCGCTGCGCGGGGCGCGCGTTGCTGTGCGCTTCTCTGAGAATGCAGCCTCGCGATCGCTGCTTGCCGATCGCTCTACAGGGCGCGTCACAAGGTGCACCGCGGCTGCAATGGGTAGACACAGCACGAGGAAGAGCAGGCACACACATAGCCTGCACGCCGGCGGCGCCAGCTGCTCTTCTACTCTGTGAGGCGGATGGGCCGTAGTGTTCACTCTTTGATAGGAACCCAGTGTGTGAAGAAGGGTAAAACGTTCTTCTGGATTCCTGTGCTTTGTACTGACATTCAGATTGAACCGAAATGGCGCATTCATGCCGCCCTACTCTCACGCACACACACGCTTCGACCCGCGCCAACGCCGATTAGCGCAAGGCCCTTGCATTCTAGTTTACCACTCAGAAACGCTTGGCAAACTCCGCAATCGCCTCGTGGAAGTTGAAAACAACCTCGAGACTGCGCTTGTCGTCCGCCGACTTGTTGAGTATGTCGAGGCAGATGTGAGTCTGTGCCAGCTCCCTCTTGGTGTTCTTGGTGTACTGGATCACCGAAGCCACGTCGCTGTACTCCGGTGTGTCGGTGGCGAGCATGAGATAGAGCATGTTGGCAATGTTCTGGACGCGGGCGTTCTTCTCGGCAGGTTGCTGCTTGCGCACGTAAGAAACAAGCTTTGCATGCGCGCACGCCCCCTCCAGGTCGCGCAACGCATCGTCGGTGTCCCGCACCTCGCGCAAAGGCATGGAGCACTCGCGGTGCGCCTTGAGCGACTTGAGATTGGCCCAAGAGTCAACAATGCGCTTCACGCGCTTGTCCGTAGTGAGAGGTGAGCCATCTTCCTTTGCCTCCTGCGCCGACGCCTTCCGCTTCTTCGCGCCACCGTCCGTCTTCTTCCTGCTCTTCTTCTGCTTCTCCTGCTTCCGTTTTTCCGCCTTGACGCGAAGCGGCACGTCCTCTTCGTCGTCGCTCCCCCCCTCGCGCGCGTCCGGAGGCCCCTGCTGCTCCCCTGCTTGCTCCTCCTTGGGCGCGTCCTTCCAGCCACCAGGCGGTTCGCCGGCTACCGCGACCGTGCGCTTGACGACGCTCGCCCACTCTTCACTGGCCGCGTGCGCAAACGCGGTGTAGACGGCGTTGGCATCGGCGTCGCTCCGGAATCGGTTCAACGCCTCTAACGCCTCCCGCTTGGAGCCCTGCGGCAGGCTCTTTGTGTCCAGGATCTTCTCCAGGCACCGCGTGAGCCATAGCTCGATCGGCGATGGCGGCAGCTTCTTTGGCGAAAGCTGTGAGCCCTCGCCATCGCCCTCTCCCTTGCTCTTGAGCCGCAACAGCGACGGCGAATGCTGCAGCGTCACCTCCTCCTCTTCGTCGGGCTGCGGCACGTCATCTTCTTCGTCGGCTTTGGGGCCGACCGCAAGCCCGGCGTCGACATCGCCCGCCAACGCGGCAACATCCTCGTAAGGAATGAGCTCGCCAACTTCGCTCTCTGTCGCGCTGCGCACGACCATTGCCATCTCGCGCGCGCCATCCTTGAGTGTTGTCTTCCCCTTCTGGTTCTCCTTGGCAGTCGCTCGCTTTGCAGCGGCGACGTCGACTATCGTGCTCACAGCAACGTCCTCGCAGTCGCTGTCGTCGGAGGTGGCCAATTGCACTTCGTCGTCCTTTGCGTGCTTTTGTCCGGGTTTGGTCGGTCGAGTTGCGCCAGACTTCATGAGGTTGCCTAGGAGCAAAGTGGGTGAGGGTGACGTGCTAAGATACCGATTGCTACTCGCAGCACTCGCCACTAAAAAGAGCAACCTGTTGCACACACACCTGGCAACGAGTCGGTTGGTTGCTTTCTTGCCTCGATCACAAACCGCAAAGTTGCCACGCAACGAGTTGCTCTTAAAAACAGGTTTGCGAGTAGTACCATTCTGCGTTTGGTAGCAACAGGCACACGCTTGCTTGGTCGTGCATGGACGCGCAGGATCCCTTGCCGACAACGCTTGGCTACACCTGGCCGGGCACAGAGCAGTTGCGCTTGCCGGTAAATGGGGTCAACGTGCCCGAGCCGCTGCCCAACACGGTGCGCAAGATCGCGGCGCTCAAGGCTCCAGCTATGCGGGCCATCATGGAGCTTCTAGGCATGCCAAGCGACCGGACCAAGAAAGTCAACGTCGCGACCCTCTCGCGCTATCTAAAGGTGCACGGCACGCTTGAGCCTTCGCATCGCGACAGCGCGGTGCTCGCCTACGAGAGTCCCCTTTTGTGCGACAACCCCTACCCGCACGCGGAGACGTACGGCCCAAGCGTCGTCTGCGCGGACGACGTGAAGGCGTCGGCGCACCTTGACCTCAACACGGCCGCGCCGCTGAAGATATTAATTCATTAGGTTAGAGGGGAGTTTAGAGGGGATCACATTATACGAGCACTTGGCCAGGTGCTCGAAAGAAAGCCCAGG
>PBMI01000044.1 GCA_002722545.1 Opitutia bacterium
AATTGCAATGGGCCACAATTTAGTTGTGTTGAAAAAAGGGGTCACTGCGATCGCTTTTGGTCAAAAGGCATTAGGTGCGGGGGCCAACGCCACGAACGCGCTTCCCGCTTCTCTTATGGGCGACGTGATCGCCGCTACAAAGCTCCTTGGACCTGCAGAATCCGACACCATTGAATTCACCGCACCCAAAGAACCGGGTTCATACGAGTATGTTTGTACTTTTCCCGGCCATTTTGCTCTCATGCGCGGCACCATGACCGTCAAGTAGTTTCTTCTCTTTTTCTTTTTGATTCGCTCTCGACTTTTTTGACACCTTGACATCTTCCCTTCAGAAGATGATTAAGGGATCATGTCCTCAATAGAAGAAGAAAAACAATACCTAGCGAACGCGGAAGCATCCGGCCTTGTTTCCAGACTAGGTGCCTATGTCAAGCTATCCGGCCCAGGTTGGTTGCAGAGTGCGATCACGCTTGGCGGTGGTTCTCTTGCCTCCAGTCTTTTCCTTGGTGTCCTGGCAGGTTATTCCCTACTTTGGCTTCAACCCGTGGCCATTGTTCTTGGAGTCATCATGCTCTGTGCCATCAGTCACGTTACGCTCTCTACCGGACAAAGCCCATTCGTCTCGATCAATTCCGAAATTAATCCTGTTCTCGGATGGGGATGGGCCATCGCCACGATCATGGCCAACGTGGTGTGGTGCCTTCCTCAGTTCAGCCTTGGCACTGCTGCCGTCACGCAAAACCTTTTGCCTTTTCTTGACAATACCGGAGGGAAAGTAGGCATTTGCGTCGCCCTCCTGGTTTTGGCCAGCTTGGTGATTTGGGCCTATGACAAAGGCAACAAGGGAGTTAAGGTTTTTGATTGGGTACTCAAAATCATGGTCGGTCTTGTAGTTGTATCCTTCCTTGGGGTCGTCATCACAATGGCAACTTCCGGTGAAATGGAGTGGGGCAAAATAGGAAGAGGCTTCATCCCCGACCTTTCCCTGCTTTCTCAACCCGCGGAAGTTTACGAACCTTACCTCGACAAAACGGGAGAATTCCGCACCTTTTGGGAAAACAAGATCGTTGGAACTCAACGAGACGTCATGATCGCAGCCGCGGCTACCGCGGTCGGCATCAACATGACCTTCTTCATGCCCTTCGTGCTCTTGCGCCGGCGCTGGGGAAGAGAGCACCGGGGTTTGGCCAAATTCGACCTCTGGACTGCCCTACTCATACCTTATGTCGTGGCAACCTCCTGCGTCGTAATCGCCGCCGGTTCCCAATTTAACGGCAAGCCCGAGTCAGCTTACGAGAACTATGCGGAAAAGACCCTGCACCCGAACCTGGAGAAAGGATTCAACGAATTGGTAAAGGCAAGGCTCGAGCAAGAAACCGGCAAGGAAGCCTATGCCTCGCTCGCTCCGGTCCAGCAAGATGAGCTATACGCCAATCTATCCGAAGCGAACAAGCAATTGGCCGCCATGCTGGTCAAGCGGGATGCCTTTAACTTGGCTGCTTCCCTTGAGACCCTTTTTCAGAGCAAGGCCTTTTCACACTATGTTTTTGGTATCGGCGTCGTCGGCATGGCCTTGTCCACTATCATAATTCTCATGACGATCAATGGGCACGCGGTATGCGAAGTTTTGGGGAAACCTCATAAAGGCCCCGTTTTTCTTGGTGGTGCTCTCATTGCCGGAATCGGTGTTCTCGGTCCTTTTGTTTGGAGTGATGCGGCTTTTTGGCTCGCAGTTCCTACCTCCATTCTCGGTTTCACCTTAATCCCCGTGGCCTACCTGAGTTTCTTCCTTTTGATCAACAACAGGAAAATCTTGGGGAAGCAAAGGCCTTCCGGTGCAATCAGATTCATTTGGAACATTGGCCTTATCATGGCATTGGCAATCATGGGTTCCGCCGCCACCTTCGTCGCTTGGAACAAAACTTGGGGGGACGTTCCTTTCGGAAGGTACGCCCTTATAGGATTTGGGATTCTGCTTGTCTGCGGACATTTTTCTTTGAAAAATTCAAAGCTAACTGCCAAGGTAAACGCCATGGACCTCAAACTTCAGAGGTTGGACAAAAGCTAAGTCTCTTCCTCCCTTTTTGTTTTCCAGGAATCCATCCGGGACAATCCTTTCTTAAAATTTGGCATGAATAAAGTTCTTCTCACCACAACTTCCTATCAAGATACACCAGGCAAGCATCACGAGTTACTCGAATCCCAAGACTACGAGATTGTGCGTGAACGGGGCCCCCTCAACGAAGAGCAAATGCTCGAATTGGCGGGTGATTTCGATGCATTCTTATGCGGAGACGACGCGATTACTGCTGAGGTCCTTAAAAAATCACTTCCCAAACTTCGTCTAATATCAAAATACGGAATCGGATTGGACAAGATCGATCTCGACTTTGCCACTCAAAACAAGATCCCCGTCACTTTCTGTCCAGGGGTCAATCATACGACCGTGGCCGAGCATACCTTTGCCCTCCTCTTGGCCATCAGCAGAAACCTTTGCGAAGAGGTCAATCATACCCGAAAAGGAGAGTGGACCAGGCTAACCGGAAACGAAATCATGGGGAAGACTCTTTCCGTCATCGGTTTTGGGAGAATAGGCAAAGAAGTCGCTCTACGAGCCAGAGCCTTTCAAATGGACGTGAAAGCCTATGATCCTTACTGGGATAGCGACTTTGCAAAGGCCCATCAAATTACTCGGGCCTCTAGCTTGGAGGAAGTTCTTCAGGATGCCGACGTCCTCTCCCTTCACCTCAATCTCTCTGAAAATACCCACAAATTGATCAATTCGGCTTCATTGAAAATGATCAGGGACGGAGCCATTCTCCTCAACTGCGCCCGGGGCGAACTCGTCGACACGCAATCGATCGTCGAAGCTTTGGAAGTAGGCAAACTCAAGGGTTATGGATCGGATGTTTTGGATATCGAGCCACCTCCGCCCGACCACCCGCTCCTTCATGCGCCGGGTGCTGTGATCACCCCCCATATCGGTTCCCGCACCTACGAATCGGTTGTTCGGCAAGCGACTATGGCTACGCAAAACCTTATTAACGTTCTCAATGGCGAACCAGCTCTGGCTCAAGCCAACGAGGTCTGACTCCCGAACTGCCATGGAAGATACTTTTTACGTCGTACCCGAAACGGTTCACAATCAACTCGTCAGCCAGGTATTTGAGAACCGTGGGTTTGATCAGGAAGAATCAACGGCCGTAGCCGAATTCGCGGCCTTTGCGACCCGCCATGGCGTACGGACTCACAATGCTCTCAAAGCTCTTCACCTCGATGAATTGTTCGGCTCAGCCGTCGGTGGATGCAAGCCCCAGGCCCAAGTCGAAATCAAGAAGTCCAGGTTCGATGCCTGCCAAACCTGGAACGCCAACCTCAAAGTCGGGCAAGCGATTGCCTGCGACGCCATGGACGCATGCATCGAAATGGCTGAAAAGCATGGCTCAGGTACGGTAATCGTAGACAATGCCTTTCACTACCTTTGGGGAGGCGGATACGTAATGAAAGCTGCAGCCCAAGGCTATTACGCTTACACCAACTGCACGTCCACCTTGGCCGAGGTCGTACCTTTCGGAGGCAAGACCCCGACCCTCGGCACCAACCCTCACTCTTGGGGGTTGCCGACCACGGATGCCGTTGGCTTTCCTGTAGTCGTGGACTGGGCAACCTCGGTTATAGCAATGGGACGAGTCCAACAATTGAAAAGGGAAGGAAAAAACTTCCCCCTCAAGGCCGCCGTTGATGGCGAAGGTAATGAGACGACGGACCCAAATCAAGCCGTATCACTCCTGCCTTTCGGGGCCCACAAAGGATACGGACTAGGGCTGCTCAACGAGATCATGGGAGGGATGATCGGGGGATCTCTGCCTACCGTACGCGGAATTCCAAAAGACATCCCGGAAGAAAAATTTTCATGCACCTTTTTCTTTCAGGTCATTCACCCCGAAGCCTTCGACGCTGGAAATTTTGCCGGCAACCGCAACCAAGGATCAAACTTGAAGGCCGTTTTGGAAGACATACTCAAGGAAGGAAATGAGAACTGTCTGCTCCCTGGCGAAATGGAAGCCAAGTTTGCCCAAAAAACTGAGAAGAACCAAGGCTTGCTCTTCAGCAAAAAAGAATTGGAAGAATTCGCTCATTTGGCTCATGAAAACGCTGTGGCATTTGACGTTGGACAATTTCCCGTCGCCACCTGATCCACCACTCTACTTATGAATACTCTTGATCTTCGACCTGCCTCCGATTGCAAATGGGACCTAATCTCTTTTGGAGAAATCATGCTCAGACTCGATCCAGGCGAGGGGCGAGTAAGAACTACCCGCTCATTGAATGCTTGGGAAGGCGGAGGGGAATACAACGTCGCCCGTGGGCTTAGACGATGCTTCGGTTTAAACACCGCAGTGGCCACCTCTTTCGTTGAAAACGAAGTGGGGCGCCTCCTTGAGGATTTAATCCTGCAAGGCGGAGTCTCGACCGACCTCATACGTTGGGAGGATTTTGACGGAATCGGCAGGACGGTCCGAAACGGGTTGAATTTTACCGAACGCGGATATGGATTGCGTGGAGCAGTCGGGACGTCCGATCGAGGTAATTCAGCGGCATCCCAAATCAAGCCGGGCGATTTTGATTGGGATGAAATTTTCGGAAGACAAGGAGCCCGTTGGCTCCATACCGGGGGAATTTTCGCCGCCCTCTCCGAATCGGCAGCCGAAGCCGTAACCGAAGCCGTTGAAGCTGCGAAATCACACGGTGTTGTCGTTTCTTATGATTTAAACTACCGCCCATCTCTTTGGAAATCCATCGGAGGTATTGAGAAAGCTCAGGAAGTAAACAGGGAAATTGCCAAGCACGTCGACGTAATGATTGGCAACGAGGAGGACTTCACCGCATGCCTCGGCTTTGAAGTCGAAGGTCTCGACGAAAACATCAGTAACATCGAAATTGATTCCTTCAAGGCAATGATCGAAAAGGCGACAAGCGAGTTTCCTAATTTCAAGGTAACCGCCACGACTCTTCGTTCGGTTAAAACAGCAAGTATCAACGACTGGGGGGCGATTTGCTGGGCAGACGGGCAATTTCATCAAGCAACCCATCGCGAAAACCTCGAAATCCTCGATCGGGTCGGCGGGGGGGACAGTTTTGCATCCGGATTGATCTATGGACTTCTGACGACCAATGACCCGGCTCAAGCCGTGGAGTATGGCGCTGCTCACGGAGCCCTTGCCATGACCACCCCGGGAGACACCTCAATGGCTATCTTGGCAGAGGTCGAAAAGCTTGTCGGAGGCGGAGGCGCCCGCGTAGACCGTTAAACTCAAAACCTTACTTAAAATGAATTATTTGGAAAATTTATTTGGATTGCGTGGAAAGAGCGCCGTCGTAATTGGTGGAACCGGCGAACTTTGTGGAGCCATGGCGGAAGGCTTGGCCGGTGCCGGGGCTTACGTTTACCTCGTTGGTCGAAACAAGGAAAAGGCCGAAAGCAGGCTTGAGAAAATGAGGAGTATCGATGGGCAAGGGGAATTCATTCCATGCGACGTAAGCCAAAAGCAGGAACTTGATCAATTACGAGATCGGATTCTTGAAAAAACCCCAAACATAGACGTGCTCGTGAATGGAGCGGGCATCAACTCCCCTACCCCGTTTCTTGAAATTACCGAAGAAGAATTCGATCGGATTCTGAGCGTCAACCTCAAGTCCGTCCTGCTAAGTTGCCAGACATTCGGACAGGTCATGCTCGAGCAGGGTCAGGGAGGTAGCATAATAAACCTCGGTTCCATCTCCGGACTCAATCCCCTCTCCCGAGTTTTTTCCTATTCCGCCAGCAAGGGGGCGGTTCATAATCTAAGCAAGAACTTGGCTAGAGAATGGGCACCCCATAACATTAGGGTGAACATACTCGTTCCTGGTTTTTTTCCGGCCGAGCAAAATCGCAAGGTATTGACGCCCGATCGCGTGGAATCGATTATGAACCATACTCCCATGGACCGCTTCGGCGACAAGGAGGAGTTGATCGGAGCAACCCTTTTATTGGCGTCCGCCAATGCAGGGTCCTTTATTACCGGTACGGAAATGGTTGTGGACGGCGGCTACAACTGCATGACCATTTGAAAATTTAACTCAGCATAGTGGGTTCTGGCGATCACAGGAACCGAGCCTCTGCATTCGTTATCGCCGGATGGGTTTGTATTATTTCACAAATAAGGCGCCATTGATTTACTCATCCGGTTACCAGCATGACCCTTCGGCACAAAAAAGCCGTCGGTCTTGCCCAAACCGACGGCTTAATTAATTTGTGTTTAAAGGAACACAGGTCCTTCCGTTCTAATATTCCAACTTGCATAGCCTAGTAAAGCTTAAGAAATTTCTATCACTGCTTTTACTACCTTTACCCTAAATTAATGTAATTCAAATTACGCAAAAGCAGGATCGTGCAACTACTCGTCCTCTTCTTGAAGAAAGACCAAAGCCTGATGCCATTGCCCATTTTCAAAAAAAGGAGCACCCAAGCATTGCCAACGCCCAGACGATTGATAGAGAAAACCCTCCTTGTCCTTGTATTCACGTTGGATTTGGTCATTCACTTCCTTGGTGATCCCTTTTAAGGAAGAGTCCTTAATTATCTTGTATTTTCTCTGAACCATCGTCATCTATAAATTTGCATATATTAGGAGCTTAGATCGGTTTTCGGAAGATAAATAAAACAAAAAAACACTTCATATTTACTCACTTCAATCATGCCTCTTTTGACAACACCTTTTCGAATGGAAACGTCAATCCAGTAGAAATCCTGTCCTCCCTTGACCAAGAAAGACGCAGTATCATAATTTCTCATCAGACTTGATGATTTTTCCCGCACCATTAAAAAAATTTTGTTTTTCGAATCCAAACCCAAAAAGAAAACGAAAACTTATTTGGAGTAAAAAGCATTCTCTCCTTCATCTGCAAAATACGTTTCACTCCTGCACCAACTTAGCTCAATCAACATGCCAACAAAATCCACTTCAACGAACAAGACTTCCCAAGAAACCGCCCTCTCGAAAAACGACGTAGAGGCGATCGACGAACTCCGGGAGTCTTATGCAGGAATCAAGGCAGAACTTGGAAAGATAATCATAGGGCAAGAGGAGGCGATCGAAAGGATGTTTCTTTGTATGTTATCCCAAGGACACGCTCTGCTTATGGGAGTTCCCGGATTGGCAAAAACTCTTTTGGTCAACTCGATATCCCAAACAACGTCGCTGTCTTTCGGGCGCATCCAATTCACTCCCGACCTCATGCCTTCGGATGTCACGGGCACCGAAATTCTACAGAACAAAAAGGATGGAGACGGCAGGGAATTCGTCTTCATCAAAGGACCGATCTTTGCCAACGTAATCCTCGCGGACGAGATTAATCGAACTCCTCCCAAGACTCAATCCGCCCTCCTTGAAGCGATGCAGGAAAAACGGGTGACGGTTGCGGGAACCAACCACCAATTGCAGGAACCATTCTTCGTGCTTGCCACCCAAAACCCGATCGAACAGGAAGGCACTTATCCACTACCTGAAGCCCAGTTGGACCGCTTTATGTTTCTAATCCGCATGGATTACCCCAGTCGGGAGGAAGAAATTTCCATTGCCCGGCAAACCACAACCGGAACTTTACCCAAACTCAAGAAAACCATCACCGGAAAGAAACTCAAGGATTACCAGCAACTAGTCGAAAGGGTACCCGTACCCGACCATGTCCATGAACTTGCCGTTGATTTAGTGCGAAGAACCCGACCCAATTCGGACGAATCTCCAGCCTGGCTAAAAAAATGGGTCCAATGGGGAGCAGGCCCTCGAGCTATTCAGTACTTGATCAAAGGGGCAAAAGCACGCGCCGTCTTAGAAGGAAACTACATGACTTCCATGGAAGACGTGGAGGCCGTCGCAGACCCCGTTCTCTTTCACCGAATCTTAACTAATTTTCATGCACGATCCGAAGGGATTACCAGTACGGAAGTGGTGCAAAGACTGATCGAAGACGCTCGTAAAGAACAACGGTAAAGACATGGCTAGACGCCGAAAGACCTATTTCCATTACGTCGATCAAGATTCTCTTTCCCGAATTTCCGGAGAACCTCTGCTCACCCCTTTTCCGATGGAAGGAAGCGTATCGGGTCATCACCGCAGTCCACACAAGGGTTCCAGCGTTGAGTTTGCCGAGTACCGGGAATACACGCCGGGCGAAGACCCAAGACGGATGGATTGGAGAGTATTCGCCCGGACAGACCGGTATTACCTCAAGGAATTCGAGGCTGAAACGAACCTCCGAGGCCAATTCGTATTGGACTGCAGTGGTTCCATGAGTTTCGGGACCCCTGCAAGCAAGTTCGAATACGCAAAAAAACTCATCTCCACTCTTTCCTATCTCTATGTCGGGCAGGGGGACGCCGTCGGCTTGCACACCCTCAGACACAAGAAACCTCAAGTCCTTCCTGCTAAAAGGAACCCCTCTCAGGTCCAGGAAATGCTCGAGATACTCGGACCTCTCAAGCCCAAAGGAGAAACTCTTCTTGCTTCCTCTCTTCATGAAATTGCCGAAAGCGTGCGCATGCGAGGAATGATATTCATCGTTTCCGACATGCTAGAGGACCCAGGCGATATAATGGATGCAGTTCTGCATCTGCGTGACCGCAAACACGAAGTCGTTCTCTTTCATCTTTTTGACCCTCAGGAATTGGATTTCACCTTCGACCGACCAACCCGCTTCGTGGATTTGGAAGGAGCAGGTTCTCTCATTACCGAACCTACCGTCATTCGGGAAGAATACCTCGCTCGGCTAAACGAACACGTTCAGGAACTCAGGCAAGGTTGCCTGGAATCACAAGCCCGTTACCATCTCGTTCGCACGGACAGTCCCCTCGTCGACGTCATCGATGATTTTTCATCCGGGCGGATCGGCGGCAAAGCGGCATGACCTTCCTTCAACCACTTGCCCTTTTTGGGCTTCTGCTTGCCTTTGCTCCAATTGTCATTCACCTGCTGAATCTTCTACGTCACCGAACTCAACCATGGGCTGCGACCCGCTTTCTTTTTCAGGCTAGAAAAAGTTCATCGCGTATCTCAAAACTCAAAAGATGGATCACGCTTCTCTTTCGGATGCTCGCCTTGGCCGCTCTTGCCTTCATGATCGCCCGACCGATGACCGGCGGTGACTCCCTTTTTTCTTTTTCTTCCGGAAGTCCGGAAGTACTCGTACTGATACTTGACCGATCGGCAAGCATGGAGACGAGAACCGAAAAGGACCCTCGAACCAAAAGGACCAAGGCACTCGATGCCTTCGAGTCTTTTGCCAAGCCTTGGACGGAAAGCCGATTGGTCGTCATCGACACGGCATTGGAAGACCCATTCTTCATAGACAAGGCGGATTCGTTAAAAGATGAAGCTTTGGAGAGGTTTTTCGGACCCACGGACACCTCCGCCGATCTGCCCGGCACCCTGTTCAAGACTCTCGATTGGCTGGAAAAATCAGGTGTGGGAACTGCTGAAATACTTCTTGCCTCGGATATGCAGACAAGCAATTGGAAACTCGATCGAAATTCCGAAGTGATGCAGAAGATTAATGCAATCCTCACCGAAAAGAAAGATTTGTGGAAACTGAATCTCCTGAACCTCAACGATTCCGCACCTTATAATTTCAGCCTGACTATCGATCGGATCAACCGTAGACCGGGACGAATTGAACCGATCGTAAATCTCTGCAAAAACGGAAGAGGAAACGAAATGATTCAGTTGTCCATAAACACGAATGGCTCACCGGAAATCGTAGACCTCCAACTCCCATCCGAAAGTATGCTTTGGAGACCCAAGGTCGATCTGAAGAACGAACCCGAAGAAGGATGGATATCCATACTTGGGCCCGATGATTTTTGCCCGACAGATAATGTTTGCTTTCTTACTTACGGGCTAACGACTCCTCCCCAGGCAGCAGTACGGGCTTTCAATCCTCGGGCTAACTTGGTTCTGCGTTCCGCCTCTCAATCCGAACTCGGAAAGGTTGCGGATGCCTTGCCGCTTAATGCCCTGAATGAAAAGGGGCTCCTTTTCCGCAAAGTTCTGATCCATCAGGGAAAAATAAACGAAAAAGACGAAAAAATCCTTCAGGACTTTACGCTTAATGGCGGAACGCTCGTGCTCTTCCCTCCTGAATCTGTCAACTCACCAAATTCCGGATTTCTATCTTGGGGAGAACTTGAAAAAACGGACGAGAAAGAATACTTTCAAATCAGTGGTTGGAGAAGGGAGTCGGGCTTGCTCGCCAATTCTTCGGATGGCAACCGACTTCCCCTGGACCGTCTGAATATCAAGATGCGTCGCATTCCCACACAAGGCGAACCTCTTGCCTATTATTCGGATGGCAAACCTTTCCTCACCAGCATGACAGTTGGTCAAGGAGTCGTGTACGCCTTCTCTACACTTCCCCTCAAAGCTTGGTCCGAACTGGATAACGGGTACGTCCTGGTCCCCGCCCTTCAGAGATTGATCGAGGAAACCTCATCCTCCTATTCCTTGACTCAATCATGGGCCTGCGGAGGAAAGGAGTCAAAAGAAGCGGAACTGTTCGAACTCATTGACGAAGAAAACGGTAAAGTTCCTTCTTTGCATGCCGGTATTTACAGGATTGACGGTCGACTAACCGCCGTCAACAGACCACAAGAAGAAAACGAAAGAAGATTCCTGGAAAACGAAGAAATCATTGGTCAATTGCCCGGAATTTCACCTCGCCTCATGGAAGACGAGAATTCCTCCGATTCAACGAATCGATCGGAGATTTGGTCCTTTTTCCTGATTCTTTGTCTCGTCTTGCTCCTCGGTGAGGCATTCCTTGGACAACCTGCTCCCGCAAGCCCCGGCAAAGCTGTTTCGACTCATGCTTGAACTTTTCGATTGGCGGCTGAGTTGGGACTGGTTGGACTTTTTGTTAGTTCTGTTGGTCTTGGGTCTGACCGCTTATCTATCGCGAAAAACTTGGATTCGTTCAGGCGGAAAGAAAACTGTACTGGCTCTTGAAATCTTCCGTTTCTCGATCGTCTTTCTAATATTGGCTACTCTACTCAACCCTGAACAGGTGGAGAAGGAACAAAAGGAGAACGAACCGGAAATCGCCTGCCTACTCGATGTTTCGGGTAGTATGAGCACCTTGGATACTCTGGACTCCAACGGCTCGGTCGAATCCAGAATCGACTGGGCCCGGAAGGCATTGGAAGAGGATTGGAAGAAGGCACTCGAGCAAAATTCTACTGTCACGACCACCACTTTTTCTTCCAAAAGCGGAACTCAAGGCACTGATCTATCACGAGCTCTCGGCGATGCTCTGGAAAACTCAGGCAACCTCAAAGCCGTTCTGTTTCTTTCGGATGGAGATTCCAACACCGGAGCCTCCGTTCTTTCCCTTGCCGGCAAATGCCGATCGGCTTCCATTCCCGTATATAGTATTCAAATCGGAGCACCCAAAGCTTTGCCCGATCTTTCCTTGGAAGAAGCCTTTGCTCCGTCCTTTGCCCTTCAAGAGGAAAAAATAACGGTCAACTACAGGATAACGAATACTTTTGAAAAACGTCAAAGGAGCACTCTCAAACTCTTCGCCAACGAAGAACTCGTTTCCCAAAAGCCCCTCTTGATTTCCGCCTCCGACGAAATAGCAGGCAGCATGGTTTGGCTTCCGCCAGGCGAAGGGAATTATGAACTCAGGCTCACCGTTGAGAAAGTCGAAGGGGAGAGCTTGCCTGGAAACAACGAGAGGAGGATCTCGACACGGGTTGAAAACAAAGTGATCAAGGCCCTTATCGTTGATTCCTTGCCCCGTTGGGAATACCGCTTTCTGCGCAATGCCCTCGACCGCGACCCCGGCATCGACATGAAATGCGTACTTTTGCACCCTGGTCTTTCCTCTGGGCAAGGGAAAGACTACCTCTCCGAATTTCCACGCACGAAGGATGCCCTGGCCTCCTTCGACGTGGTCTTTCTCGGTGACGTAGGGATGGGAGAAAAGGAACTGAGTGAAGCACAATGCAAAAACCTGGAGAAATTGGTTCGGTTGCAAGCCTCCGGCTTGGTCTTTCTTCCAGGAAGAAGAGGAAGGCAACTGACCTTTTCCGACTCACCTCTGTCGGATCTTTTGCCTGTCGTCTACGACCCGGAAAAACCTACCGGGCTCGGTACTTCCAATCCTTCTAGCCTCGAATTGACTGCTCGCGGAAAGGATCATTGGTTAACCAACCTGAGGGGAGCCGGGGAGCCCGACAGACAATTTTGGGACCGACTGCCGGGCTTTCATTGGTCGGCCATCGTAAGCAAGAGCAGACCGGGGTCCGAAGTTCTTGCCGTTCATTCGAATTTCCGAAACGACTGGGGACGAATGCCTACCCTCGCCATCCGGTATGCCGGAGCTGGCAAGACCCTATACCTGGGAAGCGACGGAGCGTGGCGGTGGAGACGAGGAGTCGAAGACAAATACCACTATCGATTTTGGAGCCAAGTTGTTCGCTGGATGGCCCACGGCAGGTATCTGGCGGAAAAAGAAGGCATTCGCGTAATCCCCGACCCCGAGCGACCCAAATCCGGGGAAAAAGTCTTTCTACGCTGTATCGTCTTGGACAAAGCGGGTTTTCCGATGGAAGACGGGGAAGTCGAAGGCGTGGTTTTACACCCGAACGGACAGAGGGAAAACCTTCGCTTCACTCCTGATGAGGAGGGTCCAGGCGTATACTTGGCTTCCTTCAAGGCGAGGGAGCCGGGCACCCTTAACATGACCGTAAACACCCTGCCCACGGAAAGAGAACTGAGCCTTGATCTGAAGGTGGAAAGGCCGACCAAAGAAAAACTAGGTCAACCCGTAGTCTCTCGTGATCTTCTCCACTTGGCTCAACTCACCGGCGGCGAATCCGCAGATTACCAAAACTACACAGAAGTCGTCCGTGCCCTCTCCTTCCTTCCCGACCCTCAACCGTTGATTCGGATTCATCGCTTGAGAACGGATACTTCTTGGGGCCTTTTTCTTTTTGGTTTACTCGCAATTTACTGGACCGGGCGCAAGTTGGTCGGGATGATTTGAACATTATACGACTATGAAAGACGGCTCAAACAAACCAAATACGATTCCTCTTGCAGAGACACTCCCCTCCTCCTTGCAAAAAGCTCTTTCTTTCTTGGCAGGCCATTCAAAAAAAATCTTTTCCCTTAAGTTTGGTTCCCTGCTCTTTGTCGCCCTCTGCGTTTCATGGCTTGCTCTGTTTGCCTCGGACCGGGCATGGGACACTCCCGTTTGGACTCGACTGACCCTTTCCTTTTCGGGTTGGGTCGCGGCATTTGTCTTCGCTTGGATGATCCGTCAAACCGCATTCAACCGATCCAATTCGAGAAAATGGTTGGCCCGACAAGTAAGAATTCGCTTCGGCGGACCGGGAGACCGCTTGCTCGGCGTCATCGAGTTGAGCGATAAACGCCACGAGAACCATTCCTCTTATTCGCAATCCCTCTATGCCGCGGCTCTCAAAAGGGTGGAAACAGAAATATCCAAACTTCAATTGGAGCAGACCTTTGATCGTAAACCGGGCCACCGAGCCAGCCTTGCGGCAGCCTTCTTTGCCTTATGCGTGATCGCCTGCTTTCTAGTCTACCCGGACCTTTCAAAAAATGCCTTCTTGCGATGGGCTACTCCCTGGTCTGATCTCGAGCGGACCACCCTGACCCGCTTTTCAGACGTGCCGAGCAAGCTTTACGCGGCCAAAGGAGAAACCAGCCTCCTACGCCTGACTCTAGCCAAAGACTCCAAGAGCAATCCCTACGAAATTCAACTGACCGGTCCAAACGATCTCCTTGTAAAGGCATCCAAAAAAGGAAACCTTTACGAATTCCTCATCCCCGGACAGGAAAAGTCCAAGAAGCTTAAACTCAAAGCCGGGGATTTTCGATCCGTCATTCAGTTACTACCTCTGACTCGGCCCACCATCGCCGAATGCATGGCCAAAATATCCTATCCAGAGTATTTGGGCCTCCCTGCTTATGAGTCTGAATCCATGGCCCGAACGATTTCCTTCCCCAAAGGATCGAGCGTCGCGCTTCATGGCAAGGCTGATCGGGCAATTTCGATAATCAACGCCTTCACCTCAAACCGGTCTCTTGATCCCGAATTCAACGGAAAAAACTTCACGGTCCCGCTTAATAACGTGAAGGAGGAAGAAGAAATTAGTCTCTTTTTTACCGACTTTTACGGGCTTGAATCCAAAAGCGAATATCGCGTCCGATTGTCTGCCTTGGATGACTCCCCTCCCCTCGTCGACTTCAGAGAAATTCCGCCGGAATCCTCCATTCTGCTTCTTGAAACAATCTCGCTCCAAATCGTAGCAAAAGATGATTTAGGGCTTGCCCGAACCAAGTTGAAAATAAAGGCGACCCGCGGGAAGGATCTGCTCATCGACAGCACGATCTATGAACAAATCGAATCCGAAAACAACGTCACCCAATTCGGATTCCCATTCCCCTTCGACCCCAGCCTTTTCAAATTACGAGACGGAGACGTCGTCGAGTTTACCGCTCATGCCGTGGACAGGCTTCCGCAACGCGAACCCACTATCTCGAGAACCGTCCGCTTCTTTGTCGTGGGGCCGGAAAAACATGCCGAAATCATTCGAGGCAAAATGGAAGCAATTATGGCCCGAACTTCTGAAATCGCCAGGGAACAAGAAAGCCTTCTTATGGAAACGATTGCACTGGAAGAAGAAGTCGAGGCAAGCGATGAATCAATCAATGCCAAAACGGAAAGAAAGCTTTCCAAGTTGGCTGACATGCAAAGAACCAATGCTCGCAACCTCAAGGCCAATGCCGAAGAAGGAATGGACGTACTCGAGGAAGCCGCCCGAAACCCGACCTTTGATCAGGAAGCCATAAAAGATTTTGGTGAGACGCTTGAGAAAATGAAAGACGTCGCTTCCAGCAAGATGATTCCCGCAAGCTCCAAGATACAACAGGCTCAAGCTTCTCCTCCCTCCGCGGCATCCCAATCACTTGCCCAAGCCGAAGAACTCGAAAGGGAAGCCCTCAGCGAACTTCAAGAGATTCTTTCGGATAGCTCCGAACAACTCGATCGACTGGAAGCACGCAATTTGGCCCAACGATTGAGAAAAGTTGAAAAAACAGAAAAAAGCTTGGTCGGCGGAATGCTCGCAATTCTTCCCAAATCCATTGGGGAAAGCGTTGAAAAACTGACCCCTGAGTTATCAGAAAACAAAGAAAAAATGGAAGCCGTTCAATTTGAAACTCACGTAGAAGCAGCCGAAATTCAAAAAGAAATAAGCAGGTTTCACGAGAGAACGGGCAAACCAGCCTATGGTGAGGTTAGTGAAATGATGGAGCAGGAAAAAACCGAAAGCGGATTACTGGCCGTCTCCCAGAAAATCGACCGCAACATTGCATTCGAAGCCCTGGACGAACTCGAGGCATGGGAGTTGAAATTCAAGAATTGGGCAGATATCCTGGAGGAACAAAACTCTCAGGAAGGGGGAGGACAAGGGCAAGGGCAAGGAGAGGGAAAAGACGTCACCGAGCAAATTCTTGCCCTCCTCAAAATTCGTGACACTCAGGGTGATATAATCGGTAAAACAAAAATCGTGGACAGTGGAAATTTTTTAGCCAAAAGAGAGAATTGGACAGACACGCTCACAGATCAACAGCACGAGCTTATGCTCGACCTTACGGACGTTCAAATCGAAATGGCCGAGGAAGGACTCAACCCTCTTTTCGACGATGCGCACACCGCCATGTATGAATCGGCAGCCGGTCTGGAGAAAGGAGATGCCGGAGACACGACTCAAGGATCTCAAGCGGAGGCCAAGGACATAGTAACCGATCTGATCAACGTGCTCCTCGAGTCTTCCTCCTCCGGGCAATCAAGTGGACAGGGACAAAGCATGACCGGGATGCAATTCCTCATGCAACAATTGTCCCAATCCGGACAAGGAAAGGCGGCTAGCATGACCCCTGGGAATTCTGGAGGTGGATCAAGCCAAGGTGGCAACACCGACCAAATACCAGATACAATCGGAGGAGAAGCCGAGAACCTCTCCACCGGTTCGAGAAAATCAGGGAAATCAGGAGGGGTTTCCCAACCACCTCCCCCTGAATTCAAAAAAATTATGGAAAACTATTTCCGCAACATAGAAGAATGACATGAACCGACTTCCTTGCCTCTTTAGCTGTCTGGCTCTTCTTATTTCACAAGCTTCGGGACAGAACCTCTTCGAGCAATCGAGCGATCTTTTGGTTCGAGAGATTGACGACACTTACCGGAAAGGCCTCGGCTTTTTGGCAGGTAGCCAAGATGAACGAGGTTGCTGGTCGGATAGTTCTTATGGATCCGAGCCCGGGGTTGTGGGAATGTGTATTCTCGCTTTTCTCGCCCGTGGAGACGACCCCGAGTTCGGGCCCTATCGAAGCCATTACAAAAAGGCGTTGGACTACTTGCTCAAAGCTCAGAACAACAAAACCGGATACATAGGAAGTTCCATGTACAACCACGGTTTCTCCACCCTTGCTCTTGCGGAAGCCTACGGTCTGACAAACGACCTGAGACTTGGGCCGGCTTTGGAAAAAGCAACCAAACTAATTGTTTCTTCGCAAAAGCAAAATCCCAAAGGCGGTTGGAGATACGGCCCCGAAAGTCAAGATGCGGACACCACCGTTTCAGGAGCCCAAATGGTTGCCCTTTTTGCTGCGCGTAACGCAGGGATCAAGGTGCCCGAAGAAGCGATTGAACGCGGAAAGGCTTATATTCTTTCCTGTCAGGATTCGAGTGGCGGATTTGGCTACACGACCTCAAGTGGGGCCAATTTGCCACGCACCGCAATCGGTTCGCTTATTCTATCCCTGGCCAAAGACACCGAATCGGACGCCTACGAAAATTCCATCGAATACCTCAAAAAGTCGGCCAAGTTCGGTGATCAAGGACATAAATTCTACAGTTTGTACTATACCTCTCAAGCAATCTTCCGGGCCAGTCCTTCACTGTGGAACTCGTGGAATTCTCAAAACTTCAAACAACTTCAATCCACCCAAACTGAAAACGGGGCATGGAATGGAAATTACGGAAAAACCTTTGCTACCTCCGCCGCCCTCCTGTCGCTTGCCTTGAATTATCGCTACCTTCCGATTTACGAACGATGAAAACCTTCTCGACCATTCTCTTCTTACTGTTTGCTGCCATATTACCTGGAAGCGAACCCATTGGTGTTCTTCAAACGAACGCAAAAGACAAACCGAAGGATACGAAAACAAACCCGAAGCTTTTGATCGGTACGGAAAGAATTCGTTTCTTCGACGGTTCCGACCTGAAGGGTACCCTTCTTGAACTCGATCGGAAAAACAATCTTTTTTGGCGGCACGAATCTTCCTACGAACCAATTTGTTTCAAGTTCCAAGCAATCGAATCGGTTATTTTGGATCGTTTTTCCAAAGAAACCATCAAGCATGCAGGGAAACACCGACTTCGTTTGCATATGAAGAACGGGGACACCCTGCGGTGTGACTTCAACTCATTGGACAAAAGCAATCTGATTGTACGAACCGGTTTTGCCAAGGAAGTTTCGGTTCCCGTCAAAACTCTCCTCAAGATGGAATTCTTACCCGAAACTCATGAGATCCTCTACGATTCATCGGAGGGGCTGAACAGTTGGAAAAGCAGTAATCGAAAATCATGGACTGGAGAAGAGGGCGATCTAGTTTCCGTTTATTCGGGAAGCACGGGAACGACCTTGCCCCCAAAGGACGCCATAGAGGTCGAATTCGAAGCGCAATGGGAGCGTTCATTCTACCTGGCCATACGTTTTTTCTCCGATTCGGATGGAGCCAGTTACGGGAATACGGGGTATCACCTATCCTTTTCGAACAATCGGCTCAACTTACAAGCAAACAAGAGAATAAAGGGGCGAATATCGAGGGAAACCCTTGGTTCCGCAATGATCGATGAAATAACCAGTAGCAAAAAGGCCCGTTTTTCAATTTTTGCTCACCGCGAAAAAAAAGAGTTCATCGTTCGGGTAAATGACAGGGAAGTAGCGAGGTGGAAAGACGCAAGCGAAGATTTTTTCCCCGAGGGGAACGGTATCTTGTTCATCAACCAAGGGGGTAATTCGTACATGAAACTCAAGGGA
Organism: Opitutia bacterium; assembly: GCA_002722545.1. GTDB lineage: Bacteria > Verrucomicrobiota > Verrucomicrobiia > Opitutales > Seribacteraceae > Seribacter. Next base: position 18,176 of record PBMI01000044.1, read on the forward strand.
CTGACCTTGGCAGGTTGGGACGGTAAGTTCTTTCCTCTGTCGGCCAAACAGAGAAAAAAAGATTCAAACGGACAGTTTGCGGTCTTCACCAATGGGGACTCAACGGAAGCCTCGTCGACTAGCGGTTCCGGAGAGAAGTTCACACTGAAGACCAAAAGAGGTTCTTTTCAAGTACCCATCGACCGGATGAGAAGCTTGGATTTCAATCGGGATAATCCGGACCAAGAAGACAGCGAGCACTCGGAACAAGTTTTCCTCAACGGTTCACTCGGTCGGTTAAGCTTCGAGCTCCAATCCATAACGGAAGATGAAATTATCGGTCTTCATCCGTCTTTCGGTCAATTCACCATCCCGCTCGGCTACGTGAAAAGAATGAATTGTAATCAAAACCTGAAAAAAATAAGGAATTACCTAGACCAATTGGCTCTGGCTAAAAAGGCCTTGGACGAGCGTCAACCCACCTCGACGACCTCGATTCTCAATCAAACCAACCCCGCCTTCAGAGGTTGGTATTGGGGTCGTCTCATGCTCTTGGCCAAAAGCATGCAGTCCACGGAAGTACTCAGTTTCGCTCCGCATCCGGAAAAAGGACTTACAAGCGCGACCTTCGCCGGTGATTCGGAAACGATTCTTACCGCGGGGAAAGATGGAACTTACGGATTATGGAATGGTCATGCCAAGCTAGCAGGTGGCAAATTTGTGAATGGAGAATCATTTTCCGTTGAAATTGGCAGGTTTTCAAACGAGGAACAGAAGGTCGTTACGATTTCCCGACCCTTTTGGCTCGGCAAAACCGAAATCACCCAAGCTCAATTCGAACTCATCATGGGTAAAAATCCCAGCTCCCGAAAAAAACCCGACCTCCCAGTCGAAGTATCCTGGAATGACGCACAGGCCTTTTGCAAAAAACTCAACGAAACTGAAAAAATACCCCCCGGCTACGAATGGAGACTCCCCACCGAAGCGGAATGGGAATATTCTTGTCGAGCTGGTTCCGGCGGACCTTTTTGCGCCAGCGCTCCCGGTCAACTCGCAACCGAAAAAGAAATTTATGAGAAACATCTCGATCAATTCGGATGGTTTGCCGGTAATTCGGGTGGTGAGCCCCAGCCTGTTGGTCAAAAGAAACCAAATTCATTCGGATTACACGACATGCATGGAAATGTTTGGGAATGGTGCCATGATGCAGTCACCCGCAACAAAACAAGCTTTATGAGTGACCGCAAAACCGGTTTGACAGACCCTTTTTCAAAGGAAGGCGAATGGCGGTCGCTTCGTGGTGGGAACTTCGAAGTGCCCTACTCCAGATGCAGGTCGGCATACCGAGGGGCGAATGCCCCAACCGTATCCCGTTCGGACAGAGGATTCCGTTTAGCCCTTGCTCCCGTTCTTGGACTCGAAGGAAACGCTACCGCCTTAAACGATCATAAAGAGATGAAAATCGAAAATCTTTCTCTTACCTTACAACCCATCCCAAAGGGGACCTTTCTTATGGGAAGTCCTAGTTCCCTTACCGCACCCAAAGCCATCACGGACTCTTTCGGTGACAAGCTTATAACCGGTTCAAGCAAAGGAGCTCTTGCCTCAACGGACTTTTCTGGGCGCCCATTGGAAATCCTCCATGAGTTTAACTCCTCCATTACCGCTTTGGCTTCCGCGGAATCATCTCCCCTCGTTCTCATTGGATGCCAAAATGGAAAAACTCATCTTTTCGATCTCAAAGAAAACAAGGTTCTCAGTTCGTTCGAACATCACCGTTTCCCGATTACCTCGGTAGCGTTTGATTCCAACTTATCCAGTTTCGCAAGCTCCGGGTTAGACGGAAAGATAAATCGTTATTCAAAAGAAGACCTCAGTTTGTCGTGGAGCTTTTCTACCCGTGATCATGACTTCGGTTCAACGGACAAGCTAGAATACTCGAAGGACGGCTCGCTGATATTGGCTTACGGAAAAGGTTCTTCTCCCATCGTAGTCGACGCCCTCAAGGGCAAAAAGATCATGTCATTACAAAACGATTTGGGTATCGCCGTTGCAACGCACTTTCATCCCGACGGAAAATCTCTCGTGTCCGTTTCGGAGAACGGCTTGCTCATTCTTACGGAAATTTCTTCCGGTATTCCCTATAACCTAATCCGCTTGAAGATAAGCTCAGTTCGAGACTTCTCCTTCTCCAAATACAGCGATCGGATCATTGTTTTGAACGACGAAGGAATGTGTTCGATCCGGGCTTTTCCCCATAGAGGGACGATTATCGTGAGATCACCGGACAAAACGCGCGAAACCACACCCGATTACTTTTTTGCTTTATCCCAAAACAACAAATTCTCCATCGCTAATTTAACCGACTTCATGAAAGAGAGAGGATTGAAACATGATTCCGATTCTCCACCTGCAGGATGCGCCTATTCACCCGACGGAAAGTGGTTTGTAACTAGTGTGGATGGAGCGCTTCGCTTGTGGCGACTGGAAACGGACTCTTGGGTTGCCACAATCGCGGAAAAGCTGGCTTCCCCAATCGTTGATTGTATCTTTTCTCCCAAGGGCGATTACATTGTTGCCAAACTTTCGAGCGGGCACATTTTGGCCTATCCATCCCGACTGGACGATACCCTCACCTCAAATGGGAGCACGCCGAAAAAGGAGAATGAAAACGAATTTTTATTCGATATGAACAAGGACCTTCCCTTCGATGATTGGTTTGGATCGAAAACAAAGCATGGGAATTGACCCCAAGACTTCCTCGAAAAAACATGGAGAGCCAAGTCATGGTGCCTCTCCTTGAAATTTATGGTTGTATCCAAGCTACGAGTCGTTACCCAATAGATTGGACGCTGTATCGTCTTCGCTGCAAAATATTTACCTTACCATGATAGAAAACTGCTTTAGAGTCATCCCTCTTCTTTTCTTATGTTTTTTTCTTGGAGCTTGTGGAGGCGGAGGTCCCACTACTTTGCCCGATGCTCCTCCACCATGGCAGGAAGCGCCATCTAATCCAGACGAGGCAACTGCTCCTCGCCCATCGCCTTTCGGCGGGAACAACCCGAGATTGGACAATCCGAATAAGCCCAATTCTTTTTGGAGCAATCAACCCCGACCATCACCTGTCACACCCAAGCCCACCTTCGCCTCCAAACCCAATTACACGATCAATGCTTACGCAAACGTTTGGGTTTTGATTCAGGACAAAAGGGGAAACGAATTAGAATGGATCAGCCTGAAATCGGGCGATGAAGTACCCATTATGCATCGAGGACCTCTTACAATGACTTGCTCTTCTTCAAAGTCCGTTAAGATCTCTGATAAAAACGGCAAGAAAATCGAAACGGGAAATAAAACGAACGGCATCAACATTATTCGCCTACCTTGAAGGCGAAAAAATATTTTTTTGAACGTTTTGAGATATAGGCCGTCTTATATAATGACTAACGTCAGTTTGTTTTAGTTTAGTTTGTGTTTCAAAAGCCCAAAAAGCACCGCTTAATCGCGGTGCTTTTTGTTTTCACTCAATTGATCGGTTATTTTCCGTCATCAGGATCCTGTAGCAATTGAACGGGAGGGTTTTCCAGTCTAACGTTAACATAGGCGCAAAGACCTTTGAGAAACTTAAACGAGACCAAACTCCATCCGTAAACGGTTTCCGAAGCTTCATCATAAACAGGTCTTCGATAATCCCAAAGATAACCATTGCCGCCATCTAAACTTCGCCCTTCCGGTGGTCCCATCATTTGCTCGATTTCGATGCGGTTTCTACCTATGGACAAGGTTTCCAAATTATTCTTTCGATAGACAGGAAAGTTTTCAGTTAATTCAAATTGAGAGGCTTGCTCGTCACTTTTGGGGACCTGACCATTTTGGGAAAAACCGGTGTCTTGCGCGGAATGCCCAAAATTACTTCGGTTGCAGGAACCAGTGACGAAAACACAAAGAATTCCAAACGGAAGAATAAAATCAAATTTTCCTTTG